>JAUVEG010000076.1 GCA_030594925.1 Gammaproteobacteria bacterium | reverse complement strand
CTGGCGGAAAAGGCGGCGCGCCTGGCGATGCAGGCGGCGGGGCGCTCTCCTGATGAAATCGATCTGATTATCGTAGCGACAACAACCCCGGACAAGATATTTCCCTCTACCGCCTGTTTGCTGCAGAACCGGCTCGATATTCATGGATGCGCTGCATTTGATGTGCAGGCCGTGTGTACCGGTTTTGTCTATGCAATAGGTGTGGCGGACAAATTTATCCGTACAGGCGCCGCCCGCTGCGCCCTGGTGGTTGGCGCTGAAACGCTGTCGCGTATCGTCGACTGGGAAGACCGTGGCACCGCCATCCTGTTTGGCGACGGCGCCGGAGCCGTGATCCTCGAAGCGTCTGAAGAGCCAGGTATTCTCTCCACGCATCTGCATGCCGATGGGGCGTATGAAGAGTTGCTGCATGTTCCGGGCGGCATCTCCAATGGACTGCCTGACCTGACAATGGATATGAAAGGCAACGAGGTGTTTCGCATGGCGGTGAATACACTTGGGCGTATTGCCGATGAGACCCTGGCGGCAAACAATATGCAGAAGTCCGACCTGGACTGGCTGGTTCCCCATCAGGCGAATATTCGTATTATCCAGGCAGCAGCAAAAAAACTGGGTCTGAGTATGGATCGTGTGGTGGTTACCGTGGATGAGCAGGGAAATACTTCCGCCGCATCAGTACCGCTGGCGCTGGATACGGCAGTGCGTGATGGACGCATCAAACGTGGTGAAACACTGTTGCTGGAGGCTTTTGGCGGAGGGTTTACCTGGGGCTCGGTGCTGCTGAAGTATTGACAGTGCGTGAACGATCAATCCTCACGCTGACAAGAGATGAAAGAGTCATTATTGAAATTTGACTCATTGAAAACCCACATAGATTCAAAAGGAGAAGCAGACCGAATGACTCAACAAATTGCTTTTGTCTTCCCCGGCCAGGGATCCCAATCTGTGGGTATGCTCGACAAGCTGGCGCAGAGCCATGCGGTTGTGCAGCAGACTTTTGAAGAGGCGTCAGAGGCAGTAAATGTCGACCTGTGGTCGCTTGCCAGTGATGGACCGGCGGAAGATCTGAACCAGACATTCAATACCCAGCCTGCCATGCTGGCTGCCGGCGTTGCCGTATGGCGTCTCTGGCAGCAGTTGCAGGGAGTGCCGCCTGTGGTGATGGCAGGTCACAGTCTGGGAGAATATACAGCGTTGGTGTGTGCCGGAGCGATCTCTTTTTCCGATGCAGCTGCACTGGTAGCAGAGCGCGGTCGCCTGATGCAGGAAGCAGTGCCCAGGGGTGAGGGCGCCATGGCGGCAATTCTTGGTCTCGATGATGACCAGGTGCGCACACTTTGTGCTGAAGCTGCTGACGGAGATGTGGTCGAGGCTGTCAATTTCAACTCTCCGGGGCAGGTGGTGATTGCCGGATCAACCGCGGCTGTTGGGCGCGCCATGGAGTTGGCAAAGAGTGCGGGAGCAAAGCGCGCCATCCCCCTGCCTGTGAGTGTGCCGTCGCATTGTGCATTGATGAAGCCGGCGGCTGTGAAGCTGCAGTTGAAGCTTACTGATATCGCTATCCAGGCGCCACAGGTTGCGGTGATCCATAATGTATCTGTGACATCCGAGAGTGATGCAGACGTGATTCGTCAGCGTCTGGTCGAACAACTCTACACCCCTGTTCGCTGGGTGGAGACAGTGCAAAAAATGCGTGCCGACGGTGTTGAAATGCTGGTGGAGGCGGGGCCGGGTAAAGTCCTTACGGGCCTGGCGCGGCGCATCGATCGCAAGCTGAAAGCAGTGGCTCTGTTTGAGCCGCAGGGTTTTGATGATTTACTGGAGTCAACCAATGAGTGAACAACGAATTGCATTAGTCACAGGCGCGAGCCGTGGCATTGGTCAGGCAATTGCCGATGCACTGGGGAAAAATGGTTGCACCGTGATTGGCACCGCCACGACTGAGAAAGGTGCTGATGCGATCTCTGTGCATCTTCAGGGGCAGGATGTCTCTGGAGAGGGTATGCGTCTCGATGTCACTGATCCCGAATCAGTCGATGCCGTCATCAAGGCAATCGGCGAAACCTATGGCGTACCGACGATCCTGGTGAACAATGCCGGGATAACGCGTGATAACCTCCTCATGCGTATGAAAGAGGAGGAGTGGCAGACGATCATCGATACCAATCTGACTTCTGTCTATCGCGTCTCCAAAGCCTGTCTGCGCGGCATGATGAAGGCCCGGTTCGGACGTATCATCAATATCGCATCTGTTGTCGGAGCTTCGGGAAATGCCGGGCAGACTAACTATGCAGCTGCCAAAGCGGGTATTTTTGGTTTCAGCAAATCCCTGGCGCGTGAAGTGGGCAGTCGCGGAATTACCGTCAACGCGGTAGCGCCGGGATTTATTGATACGGATATGACCAGGGATTTAGCGGATGAGCAGCGCAAGACATTACTTGATACAATTCCGCTAGGCCGCCTTGGTTCTCCGCAAGAGATAGCTGCAGTTGTTGCCTTTCTGGCGTCGGAGCCTGCAGCCTATGTGACCGGCGAGACGCTGCATGTCAATGGCGGCATGTATATGGCATAGCAGCTTTAGGAGAATAACTTGCAGGAGTCTCTGAGCGAACGCGTAGCGATTCGCTCAGAGACTCATTAGGGTTTTCCCTGCATTGACGCGCCGGAAAATCACAATACAATGTAGTAAGATTTTTATCCGGGCTTCGGTGTAAGCTCAGCAATAAAGAGCCAGACACCAGTCTGGCGCAACCTTGATATCCTAGAAGAGGAAGTTTATAAAATGAGTATTGAAGAACGTGTACGCAAGATCGTTGTTGACCAGTTGGGTGTAAAAGAGGATGAGGTCACTTCTGATGCCTCTTTTATTGACGATCTGGGTGCTGACTCACTGGATACAGTTGAGCTGGTTATGGCTCTGGAAGAGGAGTTCGAGACAGAGATTCCTGATGACAAGGCAGAGACCATTACCACTGTTAAACAGGCGGTTGACTATATCAACGCAGCCAGCTGATTTTAGGGATGAGGCATTTATTAAATGCCTCATCCCTAAATCTGATCAGAAAGATGTCCGGAAGGCTGTTGTTTCTCTGCTAGAGATCAGCGGCCTTTCGAATAGATGGCATTACAGCAGCATGCTGCATGCCGGTTCATGAATGAGGTGCATTCCACATGTCTAAACGCAGGGTAGTGGTGACAGGTCTTGGCCTGGTCACACCGGTGGGAAATGATGTGAAAACAACCTGGGAGAATATTCTCGCAGGCAAGAGCGGTATCCGTCCGGTTACCAGCTTCGATATTTCCAAATTCAGTGTACGTTTTGGCGGCACCATCGAAGATTTTGATATTACCGAATACGTCTCTTTGAAAGAGTCGCGCAAGATGGATCCCTTTATCCATTACGGCATGGCGGCTGGTATCCAGGCAATACAGGATTCCGGATTGGAGACAACCGAGGAGAATGCCGAGCGCATTGGCGTAGCGATTGGCGCCGGCATCGGCGGCATCTTCACCATCGAAAATAATTACCACACTTTTCTGGAGAAGGGGCCGCGCCGTATTTCCCCGTTTTTCGTTCCTTCGGCAATCATCAATATGGTTGCCGGCAACCTCTCCATCATGTTTGGATACAAGGGACCGAATATTGCGATCGTCTCCGCCTGCAGCACCGGCGCGCACAACATCGGCGATGCGGTGCGCATGATCCAGTACGGCACGGTCGACGCCATGGTCGCCGGTGGCGCTGAGTATGCCACGACACCGATTGGCATTGGCGGTTTTGCCGCTGCAAGGGCTCTGTCCACACGCAACGATGATCCACAGGCAGCCAGCCGTCCATGGGACAAGGAGCGTGATGGTTTTGTCCTCGGTGATGGCGCAGGAGTGATGGTGGTCGAAGAGCTGGAGCACGCGCGTGCACGCGGCGCAAAAATATATGCCGAAATCAGCGGTGTGGCAATGAACTCCGATGCCTACCATATGACGTCACCCTCGCCGAATGGCGCGGGCGCCGGACGCTGCATGGAGCTGGCGCTGGAAGATGCGGGCATGAACGCAGAAGATGTGGACTATATCAATGCACACGGCACATCGACGCCTGCGGGTGATGCAGCTGAAACCAATGGCATTAAATCCGCCTTTGGCGCGCATGCGAAAAAGCTCTGCATCAGTTCAACCAAGTCGATGATTGGCCATCTGTTGGGCGCCGCCGGCGGTGTAGAGGCGATATTTGCGACGCTTGCGCTTCAGGACCAGGTTGTTCCTCCAACTATAAACTACACGACTCCCGATCCCGAGTGTGATCTCGATTATGTGCCGAATACGGCCCGTGAAATGGAGTTGAATGTCACCATGTCCAACTCGTTTGGTTTTGGCGGCACCAACGGCACATTGGTATTCAAGAAATATCAGGGGTGATTTTTGCTGATTAACGGTCAGTGCGGCGACTCAATTGCTGTTCTTGACCGTGGCTTGCAATATGGCGATGGACTCTTCGAGACCATCGCTTTTATTCATGGCAATGCTCCATTGTGGGATCGCCACATGGCGCGTCTCTCAGCAGGATGCATGGCTCTCGCTCTTCCACAGCAGGATGCGCTCAGGCTTGCTCATGAGGCTCGTCAGCTTCTCCAATCCGATGATGCGCTTTTCGGCAGGCATGTTGTCAAGATCATCATTACCCGTGGAGAGCATGGTTCTGCCTATTTCCCCCGGGAAGGTGAGGCGACACGCATTCTCTATAGACGTGACTGGCCTCAGCGAGCGCAGCGAGGTATCGACTTGCTTCGCTGCCAAACCCGGCTTGCAACAGGCTCTCCATTTGCCGGCCTCAAAACCCTGAACCGGTTGGAGCAGGTGATAGCTGCCGCAGAGATCAAAAAGGCGGGTTTTCAGGAAGGTCTCCTGTGCGATGCGGATGGTTTCATGGTTGAGGCGTTGATGAGTAATCTCTTCTGGCTGAAACAGGGGGTTCTCTATACGCCGCTGCTCGATCGCTGTGGCGTCAGCGGAGTGATGCGTGCAGAAGTGATCGGGCAGGCTGAACATTTCGGCATGAGAGTGCGCAAAGTCAGGAAAACGCCTGAAGTGTTGATGTCAGCGCAGGCGATGTTTCTCAGCAATGCACTGGGATTGACGGCTGTCAGGGAATTTTCAGGGAGACGCATGGATGTCGATGCCGTGCCGTTAAAAATTCGTAACGCGATACAGCAACTGCTCTCTTGAATGAGTAGCCTCTTTTATGCCTCTTCAGTCGCTTCAGTCTGAGACATGGTCTCTTCTAGATAAATGAATACAACAACTAAACAACAAGGCGGGGCTATTGTTGCCCTGCTGTTCCTGATGGTCATACTTTCAGCTGCTGGTTACTGGCTGTGGCAAGATTATCAGCGTTTTCGCAGCGCACCACTGCAGATCTCCGGCCAGGGGGTCAATTACCAGGTGAAGCCGGGAACTTCGCTGATGGAGGTCGCCAATGATCTCTCCGGGAAAGGAATACTGAGGCAGCCGTTCTATCTGCGGCTGCTCGCTCTGGACATGGGCGTCTCCAGTAAGATCAAAGCCGGAGAGTATCTGATCCCGGCGAAAACGACGCCTGAGATGCTGCTGGATCAACTGGTCAGGGGAAAGGTGCTTCAATATTCACTGACACTGATCGAAGGGTGGACCTTCAAGCAGGCGCTGGCTGCAGTGCGCAGTCATCCGATGATTGTGCAGACATTGACGAGCCTCAGCACCGAGCAGATCATGAAGCGGCTTGGGCATCCGGGGGAGTATCCTGAAGGGCGGTTTTTCCCGGATACCTACCTGTTTCCCAGAGGAACGACCGATGCATATGTCCTGAAGCGGTCATACCAGCGAATGGAAAAGGTGCTTGCACAAGAGTGGCAGGAGAGAGCTGAAAAACTTCCTCTGAAAACGCCCTATGAGGCATTAATCCTTGCTTCCATTGTCGAAAAGGAGACCGGTGTTGCGGATGAACGTAGGCAGGTTGCCGGTGTGTTTACGCGGCGTCTGCAAAAAGGGATGCTGCTGCAGACTGATCCAACTGTGATTTATGGCATGGGGGACTCCTATGAGGGTAATATTCGACGTAAGGACCTGCGGGCAGAGACGCCCTACAACACCTATGTGCATTCAGGCCTGACACCGACTCCAATCGCGCTTCCCGGCAGGGAGGCCATTCATGCCGCGCTGCATCCGGCAGATGGCGACGCCCTCTATTTCGTGGCGACGGGCCAGGGTGGCCACTACTTCTCCGCAACATTAAAAGAGCATAACCAGGCAGTACAAAAATATCAGATCAATCGGAACAAACATTGAAACCGGGAATATTTATCACCTTTGAAGGGATTGAGGGGGCAGGGAAGAGTTCTAATATCAGCTATGCCGGGACGCTGCTGAAAAACTCCGGAAAGCCGGTCATGTTGACGCGTGAACCCGGTGGCACGCCGCTGGGTGAATCATTGCGTGAACTGCTGCTGGGTCATCAGCATGATGGCATGTCTTTCAAGGCGGAGTTGCTGCTGATGTTTGCTGCGCGGGCACAGCATCTGGATAGTAAAATCCTCCCTGCGATCGAGCGTGGCGAATGGGTGATTTGTGACCGCTTTACTGATGCAAC
>JAUVEG010000018.1 GCA_030594925.1 Gammaproteobacteria bacterium | reverse complement strand
TCACAGGAACCGAGTCCGACATTGCGTATCGTGGGCACCTTTTGCTTGCCATCATTGGCTTTGGCATACCGGGTAAAACCTTTTACGCTCTTCAAGAAGCCGCCCAGGCCGGGATCTTTCCATTTATAATTGCTCATTGAGACGGGGTTTTCCGGATTTCCTGGCACACCCAGATTCCAGAAGGAATAGTCGGTTAACAGTGGCAGTGCATCACCCGGCCCCCTGGCCCCGGCATGACAAGAAGCGCAGTGCAGTTCGAAGAGGTCGTGCCCCATTTTCTCTTCGGGGGTGAAAACGATCTCTCCTCGGCTGGCGCGGATGGCATCAAGTCTGGAGGTAAAGGCATTGCTCGCCTTTGAGCCCTCGAATGCAGCAATGGAGAGGGCGACACGGTCGTAGGCGTTATCGGCTTTTTTACGGTCCTGTGGCGACAGAGCAACAGCGCCATCGATATCTTCGCATTGGTCTTCGATATCGGATGGCCAGGTGATCATGCATGCCTTCGGACTCCACACCCTATTGAAAAGGCCGACATAGCCGCCATTACACACCCGGTAGACAACACAGGCCGCATCCGGCAGCCCCTGCTCAACGGGATTCAGGAACGGGGCTTGAGCCTGATCGGCTGCGGGGTTGCCCAGTTTCCATCCTGTAGCACGACCGTCCCAGAAATTGCCACCTACGAAACGCGGATCGATAGTCAACTCCTCCTTGTTGTCGCCGAGCAGTCGGTTTCCGTAGTCTGCATGAAAATTGGGCGACTGCGTCGCATAGGCGGAGCTTGGAGGCTTGCGGTTACCGAACTCGCCTTCTACGGAGCCCTGGAAAACAGCCCCATGTGCGTTAATCTCTGAATTCGGACTGGTCCAGCCCACATCAGGGTCATGGCAGCTGGCACAGGCCTGGTTCTGATTAATGGAGAGTGTCTCGTCGAAGAAAATCTTCTCACCTAGCTGCTCGATCGGCGTCAAGGCGCCGTCGTTCGCCAGCGCACTGCCGGCGCCTGCTAAAAGTGTAATCGCGAGTGGATATGCAACTAGCGCAGCTGTTGTTATTTTTAACATAGTATCATCCTATTATTATGGGAAACCCAGGGAGAGTTATTGAGCCAACTCATAGTATATTAGGGAGAAAAACCCTATGTATAAATTTGTCACTGAACGTGCTCAATTTATTACCGCGAAGACCATACCACAAAGTTATTAATGAGTTAATGAATTATTGGGAAATATCAATGCGCTGTGTTATATGACGCAGTCAAGTGGGTGCGGTGTGTTATATGGCGCAATTTATAAGGTAGGCGTCAAAGATAACAGCTAATTAAGTATATTATAATATTACAATTCACCTAAGATGGATTTAATCAGTCGACTCTGAATAAACGTCAGTTGATTAATACCATGGCAATTGCTGAATCCATCAAGGAGTTTTTCGCTTACGAAGAGCGCACATTATGCCCCATATGTAAAATTGCACTCTTTGCCAATCCCAAGCAGGCTATATCCTTCACGCTCTGTCAGCGGCTGATTTGCGATGTTTCTGAATGTGGAGCAATAGCCGCCATTCAAAATATTGATCAAAACGGTTGTCCCGCAACAGGTTTTAGTTCTCGGGCAGGCTTTTGGGTACGGTTAACGCTGAATAATCAATTCCACCACAGCCTTGGAACCAAAATAGGCAAGTCCCAGCACAAAAAAACCGATGAGGGTCCAGCGCATAGCGATGCGTCCGCGCCAGCCGTAGCGGTAACGCCCCCAGATGAGGATTGCAAAGAGTATCCAGGCGAGGGAGGAGAGGATGGTTTTATGCACCAGGTGCTGTGCAAACATGTCATTCAAATAGAGAAAACCGCTAACGAGCGAGATTGTCAGCAGGATCATTCCGGCGAGGATAAATTCAAACAGCAGGCTCTCCATGGCCTGCAGTGGCGGCAGGGATTTGATGAAGCCTCCGGGTTGTCGATTGTGCAGATGTTTGTCCTGAACCCACAGCAGCATGGCCTGTACACTGGCAATGGCAAACAGACTCCAGGCGAGCAGGGAGGTGATGACATGCACGCCCAGCGGCCAGCCTGATGAGGCATTCAGCAGACGGGTTGAATCAGTTGCGAAGAGGCAGCAGGCGGCAACGGCCAGTGCAATGGGAGGAAACAGGAAAATAGCGAGGTTTTCTGCCGGTTTGGTGAGTGAAGAGAGCATGATCACCAGGGCGATCATCCAGCCGCCAAGGCTCAATGCCTGAAAAAAAGCGAGATTGAGTCCATCTTCCGCTACGATCGTCTGGTAGAGGATGAGGGCATGCAGCAGCAGCGCCGAAAAGCCGACCTGGATGACGATGGAGCGTGACAGGCGTGCAGAGAGCTCCGGACGGAAGAGGCGTATTGCAGCCACTGCAGCGGCTGCAAGATAGAGAGTGATTGCAAGGAGCGGAATAATCTGTTTCATTCGCAGAATGATCTCATAGTCAGGTATACTTTGACCAAATTTTCTTTCTTAGGCGCCTGAAAAAACACCATGTTTAGCAATCTCAGTAAACGTCTGGGTGATTCACTCGACCGGGTGCGCGGCCGCGGCCGCCTCACCGAACAAAATATCAAGGATACCCTGCGCGAAATCCGTATGGCGCTGCTGGAGGCCGATGTGGCCCTGCCGGTGGTGCGTGAATTCATCGATTCTATCCGCGAAAAAGCGACTGGTGAGGCTGTACTGAAGAGTCTTACGCCTGGTCAGGTGCTGGTCAAAATCGTCAATGACGAGCTGGTGCGCGTCATGGGCGAGGCCAATGAGAGCCTCGATCTTGCAGCCCAGCCTCCTGCCGTGATCCTCATGGCGGGTTTGCAGGGCTCTGGCAAGACCACCAGCGTCGCCAAACTTGCTCTCTTTCTCAGGGAGCAGCAGAAGAAAAAAGTGATGGTTGTCAGCTGCGATGTCTATCGTCCGGCCGCGATCGAGCAACTGCAGACGCTGGCCAAAGAGGTGGATGCTGAATTCTTTCCCAGTACGGCAAAGCAGAAGCCTGTTTCCATCGCTAAATCGGCCTTGAAAGCGGCAAAAAAAGGCTATTTCGACATTCTCATCGTCGATACCGCCGGCCGACTGCATATCGATACAGAGATGATGGGGGAGATTCAGCAGCTGCATAAGGTGTTGAACCCTGTCGAAACGCTGTTTGTCGTAGACAGCATGACCGGCCAGGATGCCGCCAACACAGCCAAAGCGTTTGATGAGGCACTGCCGCTGACGGGAGTGATTCTGACCAAGGCGGATGGTGATGCGCGCGGCGGCGCGGCGCTCTCTATTCGCCACATCACCGGCAAACCGATCAAATTTCTCGGTATTGGTGAAAAAGTGGATGCGCTCGAGCCCTTTCATCCGGACCGGCTGGCGTCAAGAATCCTCGGCATGGGCGATGTGCTGTCGCTGGTGGAGGAGGTGTCGCGCAAGGTCGATCACAAGAAGGCGCAGAAACTGGCAACCAAGGTTGCCCGGGGCAAAGGGTTTACGCTGGCGGATTATCGCGAACAGATGCAGCAGATGGCGAAAATGGGCGGCATCAGCAGCTTGCTGGAGAAAATGCCCGGCATGAATAAAATCCCCGATGCGGTCAAGAACCAGGTGAATGACAGGGAGATTGTCCGCACCATTGCCATTGTCAACTCCATGACGCCGCAGGAACGCGAGTTCCCTGCTGTGATCAAGGCTTCGCGAAGAAAGCGTATAGCCGCCGGCTCCGGTGTGATGGTTCAGGACGTTAACAAGCTATTGAAACAGTTTGCGCAGATGCAGCGCATGATGAAGAAGATGAAAGGCAGGGGCATGATGAACATGATGCGCGGCATGAAGGGGGGCGGTGGTTTCCCTCCCGGCGGTATGCCTCCTGGTGGAATGCCTCCGGGTGGATTTCCTCCCGGCGGTGGGTTTCCAATGTAGTTTCATTTGTGGCTTCTATCGCGGCCAGAAGGCCGCTCCTACAATTAGGCTGTAGGAGCTGGCCTTCTGGCCGCGAGATACGCGAGGCTGATAAGTTGCCTCAATTCATCCATTCAGCTGCCGAATAGGGTTGCAGGCTCTATTTGTGGCACAATAAACAAGTTTATTCAACGGAGGTTTTACCAATGCGAATTATTCTGCTGGGCGGCCCGGGCGCCGGAAAGGGCACACAGGCCAAGTACATCAAAGAGCGCTACAACATTCCTCAAATTTCGACGGGAGACATGCTCAGAGCGCATGTCAAATCCGGCTCCGAGCTGGGTGTTGCGGCCAAAAAAATCATGGATGAGGGCGGTCTCGTCTCTGATGAGATCATCATGGGGATGGTCAAGGAGCGCATCACCGAGGATGATTGCAAAAATGGCTTCCTGTTCGACGGCTTCCCACGCACTATTCCCCAGGCGGAAGCACTGAAAGAGGCTGGTGTCGAACTTGACGCCGTGGTCGAGATCGATGTTCCTGATGACGAGATCATCAAGCGCATGTCCGGTCGCCGGGTTCATCTGGCGTCAGGCCGCACCTACCACGTGGTCTTCAATCCTCCGAAAGTCGGGGGCAAGGATGATGAGACCGGCGAAGATTTGATCCAGCGTGACGACGACCAGGAGGAGACAGTACGTAATCGTCTCTCGATCTATCACGAACAAACCGAGCCGCTGGCGAAATTCTATGGTGATCTGGCTGACAAGGGCGAGATGAAATACCATAAGGTTGCCGGTGTAGGCGGCGTCAAGGATATCCGCGACCAGATTTTCTCTGCTCTGGGATAGGGAGGTTTTAGGAAGGTTTTAAGTTTTAGGTTTTATGTTTTAGGCTTATAACCATGGAACACACGGACGGCACGGAATCATGATGTTTTCTTACCGTGTGTTCAGGGTGTTCCGTGGTTTATTTTGTTCACCCAAGCAGATCCATTGAAGCGCGTGACAGCTTTTTGTAGACATCCACGCCGTCGCTGTCCATCACCTGGTCGATTACCCAGCGGTTCTCATGTGAGTCGCCCATCAGCTGCTGGATCTCATATCCCAGGTGGCGCATAAAAGGGTAGGAGGGGCCTTCATCCGAGAAGTTGAACTCCGCATATTCGGCTCCGCGCCTGTTCAGGGTAGCGATAAAAGCCTGGATGTAGTCGCCGGGGCCAAAGATATCCGCCATGTTGTCCTGCAGATGCTTCGCCATTCCCCTGGCGGTAGTGATCACCAGTTTTTTGCGTATTTCATCATCCATCTGCAGGCGATCAGTGATGATACGGTCAATGATTGCGAGTTGAAAAATCAGGTATTCCGCCATCACGCCAAAGCGCTGCTCATCTGTCTCGTAGACAAAATCCTCACCATGCAGATTGATCGCCTTCTCTTTGGCGATCCGCCAGGCGTTGAATGCCAGGGCGCCCGCGATCTCATCGACTGAGCGGTCAGCTTCATCATCATGCCAGTGCGCTTTTATTCTGAGAGCCATGGAGTCACCGTCGTAATTTTAAATGCAATAACAAAATAGTTTACTGCGAAATTCAACGCAGTTCGAGAAGATAATGGCTTTTAATCCATCAATGGCATCGATAAACCTAACAGGAAGTGAGGCTTTAGCCACGCCTGGTAGAAGTCCAGCTTTCTGATTATTTCAGCATGGTCAACGCTGCAAATCGTTGCAGCAGCATTTGACCATAAGGATACTCCTTCACCTGCCGGGTGAGTGCATCAACATCCACGCCGCGTTGCATTAACAGGGGGCGATAGTAATCGAGATAGCCTTGAGCAATCTCTGCGCTGAATTCCGGATGGAACTGTAACCCCCAAACCTTTGCGCCAAAGCGAAAAGCGTGATTGGCATCCATTGCGGAACTGGCCAGGTGAACGGCTCCCGGTGGTATTCTCAGTACGGATTGACGGTGGCTGACATGGGAGGGGATGACCTCCGGCATATCAGCAAATAGCGCGTCAGAGGCCGAATGTGACTGCAGGTGAATATCGACACTGCCGACCTCGATGCCGTTTGGATTATCTGCAACCATGCCGCCCAGCGCCGAGGCCAGCAGTTGATGCCCGAAGCAGATGCCCAGAAAGGGTATGCCTGATGCTACAGCTTCACGAATCCACATCTCTGCACGTTTCATCCATGCATGGTGATCGGTGATCATGGCATTGGAGCCGCTGATAATGACGGCAGAAAATTGTCTGTAGCCGGGCAGGCGCTGATCTTCGTGCGGTTCTACAGTTGTGATTCTTGTCTCACCTGTAATGCCCATGCCCTCGGCTATCCACTCGGAAAAATCCCCATCGACTTTAGCAAGCGACGGCAACTTGCTTCCCGCCTGGATGATCAGTAACCGTTTCATGAATTGTAGAGGGCCCTACAACTGTGATTCGATCGGCAGAAGTTGCAGCAAAGCGACACCGGCCTTGCGCAGCGGGCTGACATTGGGCTCATTGGTGAAGGTGTGTTTTTGGCCATCCTTGAGGCCATGCCAGATGATTTGTTCGCCGCCGGTGCTGTTTTGCTGAAGCTCCAGACGAAATGCCACCTTGTCGATGTTCTGATCAAACCACTCGCTCATGCCGTTGGCGATTACCGGTGATGCCATGACCATACCGATTTCAGAATTCTCCGTGTGGGATCTCGGGTCAAGGTTGAACGATCCGATGAACACCCTGTCGCGATCAAAGATAAAGGACTTGGCATGCAGGCTGGCCTTGGATGAGCCGCCATGACCTTTCTTCTCCTTGCGCTGTTTTTTGGTGAGCTTGTTGTTCATCTCATAGAGTTCGACACCTGCGCGCAGCAGCCTCTTGCGATAGCGTGAGTAACCGGCATGCACCGCAGTGACATCTGTCGATGCCAGCGAATTGGTGAGAATTCTGATGCGCACTCCACGCTCACTCATTCTAATCAGTCCCTCTGCACCGGTTTTGCCGGGCACGAAGTAGGGAGAGAAGATGATCAGTTCCTGTTTGATGTTTTTAAAGAAGAGGCCGAGATCGGCGGAGAGAAACAGATGGGTTTCGCTGCGGTCAGCGATGAATTTGTCCGGGTGGTCAGCGACAATAACGGCATCTCCCCAGGTGAAGTTGATGTTTCCATCTCTGTAGTTCCTTGCCATCTCCGAACCAGCCAGTGCTTTTACGTAGTCGGAGTTCTGCTGCTGTGCAACGAAGTCGTCTATTTTTTTACGTCCAAGAGTGATCTCCTCTTCTGATGGCAGTGAAGAGGAGAGCAGGGATGCCGGATAGGCCAGTTGATGATTCCAGTAGAGATCAAAAGACTCCGACACCTCTTTGACCACAGGGCCGATAGTCAGGACGTCGAGGTCACTGAAGGCAAGATCAGGATCGGCATCAAAGTATTCGTTGCCGATGTTGCGTCCGCCGAGAATGCTTGCCTGGTTGTCAACAGTGAAGGACTTGTTGTGCATACGCCGGGTGACTGATCCAAAGCGGGTGACGAATTGAAGAGTTCGCGACATCTTGCGGCTGAAGGGGTTGAAAATACGCACCTCGATATTCGAATGAGTATCCAGCGTGGATGCCTTGAAGGTGCGGCCCTGAAGATCGATATCATCCACCAGGATTCTGACTCGAACTCCCCTGTCTGCTGCTTTGAGCAGCTCATGAACAAACAGGTCGCCCACCAGGTCGTCGTGAATCATGTAGTACTGCACGTCGATGCTGCGCTCGGCGCCCCTGGCAAGTATGGCGCGTGCGACATAGGCGTCGAGGCCGTCTTTCAGCAGCAGAAAACCGGATTTTCCGGGGTGGGCGCGTTTTGCATGCTGTTGGGCCATCCCATAGCGGGTGTTTTGCGTATCTGTATAGGCAAAGGATTCACTGCGATGAGAGTTGTCCGGCAGGGAGGCGCAGCCTGTTAATAACAGCAGCAGAAACAGCCCTGCAGGCAGAGTGCGACGCATGTCGAAGCGGATTTGGCGGGGAAGGGGGCGAGTGGCGGTTTTTATCATGCTGATCATTTCGTCAATTTTCAGGGCAATGGCTTGCGTAACAGGTTGTTGATTGCGATATGTCAGGCAATTATAGCGATTCAATGGAAAAAGTCTTCGAATCGTTTCGCTTGTATCATGATTGATATCAGAGTAATTTTCCAGGCTATAGGAGATATGATCATGATTGAGACTCTTGTTCAGACTGTCCAGCACAATTGTAATATTGCTGATGCACGTCATGGTGGCGAGTACACCATGTGCACTTATCTGATGAAAATGCGCGAATTTTATCGCTGGGAGCAGCATCTTGAGTTCAATGACAGGCTGCCAAAGGATGCGCTTGGCGAGTGGCTGGATGAACGTGAAAACAGTTGGCTTGACCTGGAGGAGGCTGACTTTCTGCCATTGATGATTTCCGGTGAAACTCTGGATCCATTTGCAGACGAGATGGTCAATGCACTGTTGCAGCCGCATGGCCTTGTTTACAGCGCCGGTCTGGAAGACTGCGCCAGGGCCCAATTCTATCTTGCAGAACTGGAGAGCGAGGAGCGGCAACCTGATGGTCTGACACTGCGTGTCAGCGGCAGGGAGTTGGCGCGTGGTCTCAGTGCGCCGGCGGCAATGACACGTGAAAGCAGCATCTACCTGCGGAGGGAGGCGTTGCGCCGCCAGTTGTGGGAGCGTTACGAGATCTGGCGCTGGAGTTCGGCGAAGAATGCATTGGCGGAGGCTTACGCCTGTTATGACATGCAGGGCGATGTCGAAGCTGCGTTGTCACAAATGGCTGACACGGAGCTTGAGACAGTGCGTCAACATGAGATGGGTGAATATCTGGCGGGAGAGATTGTTGGCGATGAGTGGAACCGGATGTTGATGGAGGTTACCCACTCACCAGCCGAGTTGATGGCGCGGGCAGTGCGTGATCATCTTGCCGACTGCACCTCGACACTGCCGTATCTGCTGAACAATGCGCGCAGTGACTCTATTCACCTCTTTATCGGCAGTCTCTCCGGTATGCGCAAGCAGATATTCCCCGCTTTGCAGGGGGCCTACGAGAGATGGGTCAGTAGTGACAGCAGTGATGAATTGTTGCAACTGGCGCAACAGGGAGAGCAGCATTGGCAGCGAGTCGCTCTGCAGTTGTGTGATTGTTACCGGCAGGGAGATGGTGATTGTGCGGCTCAAATTGTACACATCGTTGAACATAATTACCTATGACGGCGCCTGGCGAATTGAAACTATTGGCGATTTACGAGATGGGCGGTTATCCCAATTTCATGCCTCTGTATCACTCTCTCGGGTTTTCGGTAGAGGTGGTGAGCTCGATACGCAAGGCTCGCTCGCTGCTGAAAAAGGAGATCCCGGATGTCATAGTAGCTGAATATAATTTTCAGAGTCAGTTCAGAGACCGCACCTCGAACCTGGAGACACTGATGGCAATCCTGCAAAAGTATGGAGAGACAAAAGTGATCGCTTTCTATGATGCAGAGACGGCGCACAAGCTGGCGCTGTTCCAGCAACGCTTTCCACTCTATGCAACCCTCCCATATCCCGTCAATGAGCAGGAGTTGAAGGTGGCGCTGCGCCCAGTGATGGATAACACGGGGGGATAAGCGATAGCATATCCTCCAATGTGTCGGGAAACATGAATAACCACAAAAGTCACGAAAAGCACAAAAAAAGTAGGCCTGACAAATTCGTGTGGTTCGTGATTTTAGTGGTTCATAAATATCTTGCGAGACAAAGTCTCAGACTGACATGGCATGAAGGAGACTATTTTCTCTCGCCAAGACGCCAAGGCCGCAAAGGTTTTTCTTGGCGAGCTTTGCGCCTTTGCGAGAGTCATTATTGAAATTTGACTCTTTTGTAAAGATGTTGGCCACACAAGGATTCTAGAGGAAATTGTCTGTTTATCAGAAAACATGATGATCAAGAGCCATTTGTGAATGATTGGGTTAAACTTGTCCGCTAATATTTTTCACAAGGTAATTTAGAGATGAGCGAGATCAAACTCTCACCACAACTTTTTGATGATGTACAACAGGCGGTGATTCAGCATGATGCTGAAGCGGGCGAGGATGTTGGGTTGCTGCTGCAGTATCTGGGAGCAGTGACAGGCTATCTGTTGGGCAGTCAACAGTTCGAACGTGCACACAAGGATGCCTTTCTGAAGGAGTTGAGCAGCTTCACGCAGCATGTCATGGACGATACGGACAAGAAGATGCAGCCTGCGCCACCGTCACCGCCAGCAGGCAATTCCATGGGTTATTGGACGCCACCGGCAAAAGGATAAACTCCGATGTCCCGCGTCACACAGCTGCTCAAACAGGGCGGTATTCTTCAGCAAACCATCGATGGTTTTCGTTATCGTCCGCAACAGCTCGGTATGGCGGAGGCTGTCAGCGAGACCCTGGAGGAGGGCGGTGTGCTGGTATGTGAAGCTGGCACTGGAACAGGCAAGACCTTCGCCTACCTGATTCCGGCGCTGCTCTCCGGGCGCAAGGTAGTGATCTCCACCGGCACCAAAAATCTGCAGGATCAGCTCTACAAACGTGATCTTCCCCGCATCCGGGAGCTGGCCGGCAAGCCGTTGAAAACGGCATTGTTGAAGGGCAGGGCAAACTATCTCTGCCTGCAGCGCATGGACAGTGCTACTTTTGATCGTCGCGCAGCCTCACCGGCAATGGCCTCGATGCTTGAAGAGGTGCGCAGATGGGCAGGGCAGACGCAGCATGGAGATATTGCCGAATTGAGCGGCATTGCAGAGGGTTCTGCAGTATGGCCGCTGGTGACCTCGACGATCGACAACTGCCTTGGTCAGGATTGCCCCGACTATGACGATTGTTATCTCTTCGAGGCGCGGCGCAATGCCCAGGAGGCTGACCTGGTCGTCATTAACCACTATCTGCTGTGTGCTGATTTTGCCTTGAAGCAGGAGGGCTTTGGGGAACTTCTGCCAATGGCGGATGCTTTCATTATCGATGAAGCGCATCAGCTGCCGGAGATCGCGAACAAGTTCTTTGGTATCAGCTTCAGTGATCGCCAGCTGTTTGAATTGACGCGGGATATGCGTATTGCCTATCGTCAGATCAAGATGAAGCAGACCGGCCTGATTGATTGTGCTGATGCTGTTGACAAAAGCAGCCGTGATTTTCGTCTGCTGTTTGGTATGGATGAGCGGCGAGGCGCCTGGAGTGAACTGCTGCAGGATGAGCGGCTTCTGCCGGCCCTGAATGAGACGCAGGCGAGGCTCAGCGAACTGATTGACGCTTTGAAAGTCGTCGAAGGGAGTGACAAGGCGCTGGACAGCTGCCGTTCAAGAGCTAAAGAGCTGGCGGGAGTGCTGAAACGCATTGTTAACCAGGATGAGGGTGATGACAGCATCCGCTGGTTTGAGATCACCCGTCTCGGATACAGACTCTCTCAGACCCCATTGCAGATTGCCGACGCTTTTCAGGAGCAGATGCACGACCATGCTCCCGCCTGGATTTTCACCTCTGCAACCCTGGCGGTCGGGGATGATTTCACCCATTTCATGCGTCAGCTTGGGCTGGATGACGATAGCCGTACAGAAAAGTGGGACAGCCCGTTTGATTTTCAGCAGCAGGCGATGTGGTATGTGCCCAAGGGGTTGGTCGAACCACGTGAAAAGGAGTTTGTCAAACGTGTCGTGGATGTGGCGTTGCCGGTTATCCAGGCCAGCGGCGGACGCACTTTTATGCTCTTTACCAGTTATCGTGCGCTTAATGAGGCGGCTGATTTGCTCAAAGAGCAGCTGGATTATCCGCTGCTGATCCAGGGGAGCAAGCCGAAGAATG
>JAUVEG010000242.1 GCA_030594925.1 Gammaproteobacteria bacterium | reverse complement strand
ATCTGCTGCAAGCGTTAACAGGCAGCCCGGAGGTGTTTCTCTATCTCAGCACCACAGGAGTTTATGGCGACTGCAACGGCGAGTGGGTGGATGAGTCCCGGCCAGTGGCGCCGCAGGCTGATCGCGCCAGGCGGCGTATGGATGCCGAGCAGCAGTTGAGCAGTGCAGCCACCCTGCATGGCTGGCGTTATGTGATTATGCGTGTTGCGGGCATCTATGGCGCTCAGCGTCTGCCGCTGCAGCGCATCAAAGAGCGGCAGCCGCTGCTACGCGCGGATCAGGCGCCATTCACCAATCGTATTCACGAGGATGATCTGGCGGAGATTGCCCTCGGCTTGCTGGAGATGGGAGGGAGTGGTGAGATTTACAATGTCACCGACGGGCATCCGGGAACCATGAGCGACTATTTCACAACTGTTGCACGCTATGCAGGATTGCCTCAACCACCTGAAATCGATATGCGTCAGGCGGAGAGCGAGATGAGCGCAGGGATGATGAGCTATCTGCGTGAATCGCGCCGCATATCCAACCGTAAAATGGTCGATCTGCTGGGAGCTAAACTGCGTTATGCGACCCTTGAAGATGGATTAAAAGCAATTTTTGGCCGTCGGCCTGAATGAAAATTATTACCACAGATGCACACAGATAAACACAGATTAAGAGATGAGAAACAATATCTGTGTTTAATTTAACGTAACTATTCAGCTTGTTGATATATTTTCCAGGCAAGTCACTGTTTTCGGGTGTATCTGCTGGAAACGTAGGAGGCAGGGACGCCGACTCGAGCCTACATGGCCGGTTCATGTTCCTGACGGAACCGGCATTTCCCACATCCCTGTGGGTCAGATGTATTCACGGCATTTTCCGGAAGATATGCCTGGAAACAGTGACGAATTAGCAGGTACCGAATAGTTACAATTTAACACTCATCTCAGATATAGTAGGTAAGGGAGATGAAAATTAGAAAATAATAATATGTTTTAATTCTAACACTTTGAATTGACATTGATTTTTGTTATGTAACAGAGTATCTTGCGTCGATTCAATGCATCTAGGCTTATCATTCCGCCTGAAGCAATCATTCAACTGCCTGAGCTTATTCTTAAAGGAGGATTTCAATGGCGCATATTGTTGTATTGGGAGCTGGCACCGGCGGCATGCCGGCAGCTTATGAGTTGCGTGCCGAGCTTGGTGCAGAGCATAAAATCACTGTTATCAATGAGCGTGACTATTTTCAGTTCGTGCCCTCCAATCCCTGGTTGGCTGTAGGCTGGCGTGACCGCAGCGACATTACGTTTGACATCAAGCCCTACCTGCAGCGCAAGGGGATCGATTTTATCGGACAACGTTGCGACAAAATTGATGCCGATGCCAATACACTAACACTGGATAACGGCGACAGCATCAGTTATGACTACCTGGTGATTGCCACCGGTCCACGTCTGGCATTTGAAGAGGTCGAAGGATCTGGCCCTGATGGTGGCCACACGCAGTCAATATGCAGTGTCGACCATGCAGAGACCGCATGGGGCGCCTACCAGAAGTTGCTGGAGAAGGGCAGCGGCCACATCGTTGTCGGCGCTGCACCCTTTGCAAGCTGCTTTGGTCCGGCCTATGAGTTTGCATTCATCGTCGATACGGACCTGCGCAAGCGCAAGATGCGCGATAAATTTCACATGACCTTTGTCACCTCAGAACCCTATATCGGTCATCTGGGCCTGGGCGGTGTCGGTGATTCCAAGGGCATGCTTGAATCAGAGATGCGCAGCCATCACATGAAGTGGATCACCAATGCCAGGACCCACAAGGTGGAAGAGGGCAGGATGTTCATCGATGAGTTGGATGATAATGGTGAAGTTGCCAAATCCCACGAGGTCGATTTTGATTTTGCAATGATGCTGCCGGCATTCAAGGGAGTCGATGCTGTTTCGAATGTTGACGGCTTGTGCAACCCGCGTGGATTTGTGATGGTTGACGAGTATCAGCGCAACCCGAAGCACCCGAATATCTACTCTGCCGGCGTCTGCATCGCTATTCCACCGGTCGAGGCGACGCCGGTTGCAACGGGTGCGCCAAAGACAGGTTACATGATCGAATCGATGGTAACAGCGATCGTACACAACATTGCGCACTCCCTGAAGGGAGAAGAGCCTGAAAAAGTCGGTACCTGGAATGCAATCTGCCTGGCCGATTTCGGCGATACAGGCGCGGCTTTCGTCGCCCTGCCGCAGATTCCACCGCGCAATGTCGCCTGGTTCAAGAAGGGCAAGTGGGTGCACATGGCGAAGATCGCCTTTGAAAAGTATTTCATCCGCAAGATGAAAAAAGGGAGTTCCGAACCCATCTACGAGAAATACGTCCTCAAGATGCTGGGTATCAATCGCCTCAAACAGTGATTATTTATACCCCTGCAGATTTGCCTCCATCGTCACAAAAGGGGGTTTGAGGGGATGCCAATCGAAAGCCCGGACTCTTCCGGGCTTTTTTTGTGGGTGCCGGCAGGGTATGCTGTGACACATAGAAAATTTGAGTAACAGAGAATGAGTGATATATCCAAAAAAGAGCGGCAGATATTGCTGGTGATGCGCAAGGTGCTTGCCAATATCATCAAGGATACAACCCCGGATCACAGAAGCATGAAGCATCCTCTGTCAGATCCAACCATCCAGCAAATTCGCGAGTGCCTGGGGCTGATCTCTCTGCGTGAGCGGGAGTTGGCGAATGACGCGGGCGTGCAGATGGAGAAACCCTACTTTACCGATGAGAAGCCGACGGCAGAGGTGGTTTCGTTTGCTCCACCCGGTGGAAAAACTCAAAAAGAGCCCTGACAATTCATGGCGATAAATGAAAAAGCATGCAATCACTGCGGCAAGATGGTGCGGGAGGATCAAGCTTTGTGCCCCTACTGCGGCTCGCCGTCACCATTCCCGCAAAACCAGGGAATGACTGCGGTTCAAAAGAAATTCATGCTCTTTTTTGTCGCCACGATCGTGTTCTGCATCATCCTGATCCTGTGGTTTCCGCGTTGATGCAAAAAGATATTTGAGCACGAAAGAGACGAAAAAAACCTACAAGACAAATCTCTTATACTCGTAATCCTTGAGCGGACAACATCTTTGCTAATGAGTTAAATTTCAAGTAACTATTCAGCTTGTTGATATATTTTCCAGGCAAGTCACTGTTTTCGGGTGTATCGGCTGGAAACGTAGGAGGCAGGGACGCCGACTCGAGCCTACATGGCCGGTTCATGTTCCTGACGGAACCGGCATTTCCCACGTCCCTGTGGGTCAGATGTATTCACGGCG
>JAUVEG010000284.1 GCA_030594925.1 Gammaproteobacteria bacterium | reverse complement strand
CGCAGCATTGGCTGTCCCAGCTTCTCTTCGTGGTCGATATCCTCCAGCACATCGCTCTGGTTGATGATATCCACCAGGTGCTGGGTCTCGGTCACTCCCCAGAAGACCTTGCTGATGCCTGCGCGGAATTCCCAATCGCCTGTTACCCACAAAAAATCGAGTTCACGAATATCGGCATGCGAACGTTCATCATCCATGCTGTCGAGACGAACGAAAGGAATAAAGGTCACTCCAAAGTTTCCATCATCCCACTGGTGACGGAACTCCGGCTGGGCGCTGACAGAGACGCCGCCATCGCCCTGCCCCGGCCAGGCGCCCTGCGAGAAAAAACCACGCAGCTCAACGGCGACATTACCGGACCATTCGGCTGCACTGGCGTGACTCAGCAGAGTTGATAATAGGATCACTGTAAAGATGATTTTTTTCATATCAATTTTTCGTCTGTTTCGTCATTGCGAGGAGGCTGATCTGTAACTTCTCAATAACTCCGTGCATTTCGCGGTCAGAAGACCGCTCCTACGATTCTATGTGGCATCAGATGTGGGAGTGGTCTTCTGACCACGAATAAATGCGATAGCATTTTATTCACATGCACCGGATTATTGAGAAGTTACAGATCAGCGCACCTACAGCCAGCGCCTGACCTTCTGCTTGTACTCAAGATAGTGCTGTTCAAATTTCTCTTCGAGGATGCGCTCCTCGTGAATGATCTGATGGTTGCTAATGATCCACACAAACAATGGCAGCATCAGAAAAGGAGTCAAACCGCCTAGCCAGATCGCAATGCCGGTGAGAAGCAGCAGCAATCCCAGATACATCGGGTTGCGCGTGAGCCGGTACATTCCGGATGTCACTAGCGCCGATGTGTTATCCAGTTTGATCGGGTGAAAGGTGGTTCTGGCGCGGATAAACAGAAACAGCGACCACAAATCGATAATCAGGGCTATTGCAACAAAAAGCAGAGCAATCCCCTTCCATTCCACCGGGATCAACTCCATCACTGGCAAATAACGCTGCAGTAGCCACATACAGACGGCAATGATGGCTGCTATGAGTGGCGGGAAGATTTTAGGCATGGTTTAACCTTGCTCATCAATAAACACAAGAGATTGCATCAGTCGCTAAGGCTCCCTCGCAATGACGAAGTAATCCCGTCATTGCGAGCGCAGCGTGGCAATCTCAACACTATCTCAGGCGCGCCAGACTGTTTTTGCTGAAGTCCCTGCTGCTGAGTCCGGTTTTGAATTTGTAATCCTTCCACTGCAGGCGGGTGGACTTGCCGGTCTGATGGTTTTGCATGAACATCTCATTGGCGCGCCAGTAGCGTCCGATATACTGCCGATACCCTTTCCACGTCAGGGTCTTCAATTTGCGTCTCTTGCGGTCAAAAAACTCGACCTTGACCGGGCGCATCTCTTTGGTATCGATCCAGGCAGTCTGTTTTGTATATCCGGAATATTTATAGGCGGGAATGCGTTCGATTTTATGGCACTTCCACCCTTTTCCGCAGGACTCCTCGCCGAGATATTTATAGCTGTATTTCTCGATCTCCTGTGAACCCAGGTCCTCAAAGGCAAACTCACTGCCCATGAATGGCCCCGACTTGTTCTTTGAGGAGATGCGCTTGACGCGTTTTAGCGCAGGCAGATAGAGCCACTGATCATCCGGCTTGAGGCCGTGCGAAAAGGTCAGCATGGCCGTCCCTTTGACATCAGCAGGCGTATCAAAAAGAGACAACGCCTTGTCGCCGTCACTGCGCCCTTCGAGTGTTTTTGTGCGGATGGTGCGGCTGCTGGTCTTGCCGGTCCTGTTTTTCAGGGTCATCACCATGTCGGCAGTTGTGTCACTCCAACCGGAGTCTCTGACATCCGCCTCGGTTGCTATGCGCAACCCTTTCTGTTGGGCGGTCTCGGCAATTGCAGTGCCAGTGATCAGCAGAACGGTGAGGATTAGCGCCACATGTTTTTTCATTTCATTTCTCCAAATAATTTGAAATTTTTCATCCACAGATGCACACAGATAAACACAGATTTTTTTATTCCTTTTCAGTGATTATTTGTGGTTAGCCACTCATCTTGCAAACCACGAAACACGCGAGCACTCGACCTGCCTGTTTTCGTGCTTTTCGTGACTTTCGTGGTAAAAAAAAAGCATAGTTACCAAAATTATGGTGCAATGCGCTGTTGCTTATTGCACCCTACGCCCTCTCTTGTCATCTCGAACGCATGTGAGAGATCCTGAACATCGCCAACAAAAGATTTCTCCCTTTGGTCGAAATGACAAATCAGGATTTTGTTTCTTCACAGATATTATTTCATCTCTTAAATCTGTGTTGATCTGTGTGCATCTGTGGATAATTTTTTGTCAGTCGGATTGAGCCACCCATCCAGCTTCATCAGCAGCGGCGGCAGCAGCAGAAAATCCGCCAGCAGCGCAAAAGCGATAATGATCGATGTCATCACTCCCATGCCGGCATTGAGTTCAAAGCTCGATGTGGTCAGCACCAGAAACCCTGCAATCAACGCCAGCGAGGTAATCCACAAGGCCACCCCCACGGTTTTGAAAGAGTAGCGCACCGCATCCGCCGCATTCAACCCCTGCTCACGCCGCGCACGCAGATATTTACTCAGGAAGTGCACCGTATCATCGACCACGATTCCCAGCGTCATTGCAGCGACCACGGAGAGCGACAGTCCGATTTCGCCATCGATGAGAGCCCACAATCCAAATGCCATTCCGGCAGGGGCCAGATTCGGCACCAGGCTCACCAGGCCGTAACGCAGTGAACGCAATGCGATGATAAGAATAAACGAGATTACCACCAGCGCCACGGCTGTGCCAATCATCATACTGCGGATATTGTTCATGCCGATATGCGCAAACATCACCGTAGGACTGGAACCCCAGGTTAATAAATCCGGGGTATTGGTTTGCATCCACTGATGAACACGCTGCTCGACATCCAACACGGCTACCGATGAGATGGTTTTCATGGTGAC
>JAUVEG010000025.1 GCA_030594925.1 Gammaproteobacteria bacterium | reverse complement strand
CATGGTCAAAAGATGAAACTTTCTCACGCGACTGGTGTTCTCTATTAGAATGGCATGTCTACAACGACAAACAGACTGAAAAACAGGATAATAAAGGAAGTTCTGATTTATTCATAGAATCCACAAATAGATAACTCATGCGCACAATGCTTCGAATTCTCTCCCTGGCCGCAATTATCGCCATTACCCTGTTCGCGGTGAAACTGCTGATCGCTTTTAAACCGCCTCCCAAAAACGAGACCAGAGAGGCACAGGTTACTCGTGTTCAAACGGTCATTGTATCAGCTAAAACACTGAAACCCACATTACAGTTGAGCGGACGCCTGGAGCCGGCGCGGCGCGCCAATTTATACTTTCAAATCCCCGGCGTCATCACCGCTGTAAAAATTGAGCCCGGAGAGCACGTGGAGAAGGGAGAAGCGCTGCTTAGCATCGATGCAGCCGACTACCAGGATCGTCTGCGCGAGACACAAGCGATGCTGCAGCAGGAGACCGCTGGTATCGAGCGCGATCGCGAACTGCTTGCGCTGGCGACACACAACGAACAACTCTCGCAAGCGGAGGTCGATCGGCTCATCAAACTGGGCAGCAAACTCAGTTCACAGTCATCACTGGATACTGCTCAGCAGAAACTGACTCAACTGCGCGGTGAGCATCTGCGCCTCAAGTATGCCCTCGATACCGCACAACAGCGCATCACCTTGAAAAGGACTGCGCGCGACAAAGCACAGCGCAATGTGGAAAGAACCACGTTGCGTGCACCATTCGACGGTCTCGTCAACCGGGTCAGTGTCGATCCCGGCGACTATGCAACAACATTGAGTGGTATGGCGGTGGAGATCATCGATGCACAACTCGAGGCGCGCTTCAATCTTCCGGCCTCCGTTGTCAAGGGATTGCAGCCGGAAGCAACCATCATGGTCACTATCGATAACAGGGAGTACCGTGGAACATTGGTCTCGATCCAACCTGATCCTGATGCAACCACCGCCACCCATCCTGCACATATAATGGTTAGCGGGGAGGAGTTGATTCCCGGTCAGATAGCGCTCATCGAACTGCCGACAGCTGCTGCATCCAATGCAACAGTAGTTCCGGTGACCGCGCTGTTGAATGATGACGGCAACCATACGCTGTTCGTAATCAATCAAAACAAACTGGAACGACGCAACGTCACTCCCGGCATCCGTCACAATGGCTGGCAGCAGATCAAAGAGGGTGTCGAACCCGGAGAGGTCATCGTGGCACGGGATGTCGCCGCGCTAGCAGATGGAGAGCGCGTGGAAGCGGAGCAAATAGCTGAATGAATACTTCAACAGCTCCTACTAACAATGTGATGAAGATGGCTGTCGGCAACCCGATCTGTGACCGTCTTCGGCCAGGGATGGCCGTAGCGAGCTTACATGGATGTATTCACAGCGTGTCACAGATCGGGTTGCTGGCAGCCAGCTGTCTAAGCTTATTCATAATTTGCAATCAATGATCGATTTCTCCATCCGCAATCCTCTGCTGGTCAACCTGTCGCTGCTGCTGGTGACACTGCTCGGGCTGCTCTCATGGGCGGCCATGCCGCAGGAGATGTTTCCCACCGTCCAGGAGGACAAGGTGCAGATCGTCACCCTTTACGAAGGTGCGGCGCCGGAGGAGGTGGAACGCCAGGTGACCCTGCCGCTTGAAGAGGAACTCGACGGCCTGGCCGATGTCGATGTAATGACCTCCACCAGCAGCGAGGGGATCTCCAAAATCCTCATCAAGCTCAAAAGCGGCGCCGATGTCGATGACTTTCTGCGCGATGCGCGAAACGCCATCGACAAGGTGATACCGGACATTCCCAAAGAGGTCGACGAACCCACCATGACGCGTCTGGAGAGCCGTTTTCCGGTGATTTCGCTGAGCCTCTATGGCGATGTCTCACGCGACTACCTCAATCAGCTTGCCGATGATACCCGCAGGGAGCTGGCGCAGTTAAAGGATGTCGCCTCTGTAGGCATTGCCGGTGACCGCGAGTGGGAGCTGTGGGTGGTTGTCGATCCGGCGAAACTGGCCGCCTATCACGTCACTCTCGAACAGATTGCGCGGGCATTGCGCAGCAACCTGCGTGATCTTCCCGGCGGATCACTGCGCACCAGCGAGGGAGATATTCGTCTGCGCGGCATCGGCACAGCTCCGCAGCAGCAGGCGATGGCAAAAATAGCGATCCGCAGCAACGACGAGGGCGGTGTGCTGCGCCTGGGTGATATCGCCGACACTGAACTGCGATTTGCCGAGTCAATTACGCTGGGGCGCTTCATGGGCAAGCCCTCCGTCAATCTCACCATCAATAAAACCTCCGGCGGATCGACCATCGAAGTTGCCAGGATGGTCAGGGAGTACGCCGATGCATTGCAGCAGCGGCTCCCGGCCGGAGTTGGCTCCGGCTTCTTCAGCGACTTCTCGGTGTATGTCAAAAACCGTCTCAACACCGTGACCTCATCCGGCATTGTCGGTCTGACACTGGTGCTGCTGTCGCTCTATCTATTGCTGAATTTTCGCGTTGCCGGCATCACCGCACTGGGAATTCCAATCTCCTTTCTGACAGCGGTGATCTTCATCCACTATGCCGGCTACAGCATCAACATGGTGTCGCTGTTCGCCTTTCTGGTTGCCCTGGGCATCGTCGTCGATGACGCTATTATCGTCACCGAAAACATCTATCGTCATGTCGAGGAGGGCATGGAGCCGCATCATGCCGCCAGCCAGGGGACAAAGGAGGTTTTCTGGCCGGTCGTCGCATCCACCGCCACCACCGTTGCCGCCTTTATGCCAATTTTCGGCATCACCGGCACCATGGGCGCATTCATCGCGGTCATCCCCGCCGTGGTGATCGCCTCGCTGGCGGGCTCGCTGATCGAGGCTTTCGGCATCCTGCCGTCGCATGCCGCAGAGTGGCTCAAGCCGGCATCGGCGCGCAAGGATCATCGCGCCGTGTGGAAGCGCATGAACCGGAACTATCTGAAACTGCTGCGCGCAGCTCTTCACTACCGCTACCACACAGCATTGATCACCATCGGCATCCTTGCCATTGTCGTCACCATCGCCATCACCCGCATTCCGTTTCTACTCTTTGGTCAAACCGATGTCGGGCAGTTTTTTATCAATATCGAAGCTCCTGTCACCTACACCCTGGATGAGTCATCCGCACTTGCAGAACAGCTGGAGAATATGCTCTTCGAGCAACTTGACGAGGATGAACTCAACACCGTGTTGACCAATATCGGCGTCACCTTCATCGACTTCAACCGGGTCAAATTCGGCAATAATCAGATCCAGTTGATCGTGGATCTGAAAAAGAGAAAACCCATAGGCTTCATCGAAAATTATGTTTCACCTCTTGTCAGTCTCAAGTTCAACCGTGAAGGAAGCCGCGAACGCCCAACCGACGAGGTCATCAACGACATGCGTGAACGCATGCTGGAAATTCCCGGCATCAGCAAGCTCTCTATTCTGCGGCCCTCGGGTGGCCCCAAAGGCAAGGATATCGAAGTTGGCATCGCTGGAGAGGAGGTTGCCGTACTGCAGCAGCAGGCACAGCAACTGACCGCACTATTGAAAAAAATCCCCGGTGTACACGATGTGCAGCATGATATGGAGCCGGGAAAGCTGGAGTACCGTTACCAGCTGAATGAACACGGCAGGCAGCTCGGTCTCACCCAGGAGAATCTCGCAAACGCGTTGCGCACCGGCTTTCTCGGTCTGGAGGTGACGCAGGTCAATTGGCGCAGCAAACGCATTCCGGTGCGGCTGATCTACCCGCAATCGATCCGCCACAGCAATTTTCAGCTCGAACAACTGCCGATCACGCTCGAAGACGGACGCACCATCTATCTTGGCGATGTCGCTAAAATCGAAAAAAGCCGCGGCTTTGACAGCATTCGCCGCCGTGATATGGAACGCCTCGCCACTATCACTGCCGACGTGGACTCCAGCATCATTACGCCTAACGAAGTGGTGGAAAAAATCGATACTGCGTTTGCTGGCCTGGCAGAACGTCTTCCCGGCTACAAACTGCTCTATCTCGGCTCCAAGAAGGAGGCCAACGAGTCGATGGCCGGCATGAAGAGGGCTGGGGTGATTGCGCTCTTCGTCATCTTCTTTATTCTCGCCGCGCTTTTCAAATCGGTGCTCGACCCATTCGTGGTGATGATCTCCATCCCTTTTGGCCTGATCGGAGTGATCATCGGCCACCTGCTGTTCGGCATCCACATCCAGTTTTTGTCGATGATCGGTTTTCTGGCCCTGTCGGGCATTGTCGTCAATGACTCCCTGATCCTGGTCGACTTTGCCAGAAAGCTGCGCAACAGGGGCATGAATCGCATGGACGCCATGGTCGAAGCGGGGCGCTTGCGTATTCGCCCCATCATGCTCACCACCATTACCACTTTTCTCGGTATATCGCCGCTGATCTTTTTTTCCACCGGACAGACCGCTTTTCTTGCGCCCATGGCAATCAGCCTGGGTTTCGGCCTGTTGTTTGCCACCGGGCTGATCCTGGTCGCGCTGCCAAGTTTTTATATGATCGCCGATGATATGCGACAATTCAGCTCCGGAATATTCCATAAACTCATCACCACAGAGAAGAGCAATGCCTGAACGCCTCTCCCAGCTCAATCACTGGCTAACCAACGACTGTGGCATCAACGGCTACAGCATCAAACCGCTGTTTGGCGATGCCAGCTTTCGCCGTTATTTCCGTGTCACCCTGGCAGATGGCGCCACCCGCATCGCCATGGATGCGCCGCCACCGCGCGAAGATTGCCGCCCTTTT
Source organism: Gammaproteobacteria bacterium (assembly GCA_030594925.1). GTDB lineage: Bacteria > Pseudomonadota > Gammaproteobacteria > Chromatiales > Chromatiaceae > Sva-25. The sequence continues at coordinate 5,752 of JAUVEG010000025.1, read as the reverse complement.
GTCGACATCAGCAAACGCCTTGAAACTGCCGGGGTGCATGTACCGCATATCCATGCGGAGGATCTGCATCAGGGTTTTCTGCTGCTCGAAGACCTTGGCGATACCCTCTATCTCGAAAAACTCAATAAAGAGACAGCGCCCAGACTCTACGGTGACGCGCTTGGCGCTCTCTCAGCCATGCAGGCCTGTACAAAAACAGATGATCTGCCGTATTATGATGAGGCATTACTCGGCATGGAGCTGGAGCTGTTTCGTGAATGGCTGTGTCAAAAACACCTTGGATTCACTCTCAGCGACGAAGAGAATCGCATGCTGGATCAGCTGTTCGCCATGCTGATCGACAATGCTCTTCAGCAACCGCAGCATTTCGTCCATCGTGACTACCATTCCCGCAATTTGATGATAGTTGCAAATCATGGCCCCGGCGTCATTGATTTTCAGGATGCAGTCATCGGGCCCATCACCTATGACCTGGTATCATTGCTGAAGGATGCCTATATCCGCTGGCCGCTCGAACAGGTCGATGCCTGGGCCGAAGGCTACTGTGAACTGGCGATTCAATCAGGCCTGATGCCGCAGGAGGATGAAGCAAAATTTCAGCGCTGGTTCGATCTCATGGGTGTACAGAGGCACATCAAGGTCGCCGGCATCTTCGCCCGCCTCTATCGGCGTGACGGCAAAGAGGGATATCTCGATGATATTCCACTGGTGCTGGAATACATCATGGAGATGGTCCCAAGATACCCGCAGCTGGAAGAGATAGGAAAATTCATCGAAAACCGGGTGGCCCCCGCATTATCAGGCAACAGCTGAGAGATTTCACTCGCGTCAAGCGGCTTTCAAACCACACTTTGGACCAGGTTAGAACTCCTATGAAGATCATCCCTCTCATCACCATCTCCCTTGTAGTGACGCTGGCGGGTTGCGCTACTGCTCCTGCGCACCACGCTGTTCCGAAAAACCTCATTACTGAGGCTGCACTGACAGAAGTCCCACATGGTCGTTTCTGGGGTGACGAGTTGCCCAAATTCTCCCGTGAATCGCTGCTGAAAATGCAAGATTCGGAGGCTCGTAGGAACTTCTCAGGGATATACGCCAAACCACATAACTATCTTGCTATCTCCGGCGGCGGCGCCAATGGCGCCTTTGGCGCCGGATTGCTAGCGGGTTGGTCTGCAACCGGGACACGCCCTGAATTCACCATGGTAACCGGGGTAAGCACCGGCGCCCTGACTGCTCCATTTGCATTTCTGGGATCCGACTATGATGATCAGCTCAAGGAGGTCTTCACCACTATATCAACGAAAGATATAGCGATAAAACGCAATGTCATCGCTGTCGCATTTGGTGACTCAATAGCTAAAACCGACCCATTGAAAAAATTGCTGAAAAAATATATCACTGTGGAGATGATCGAAGCCATCGCCAGGGAAACCAAAAGGGGACGGCGTTTGTTTATCGGTACCGTCAACCTTGAAGCCGGTCGTCCGGTCATCTGGAACATAGGGTATATAGCCGCCAGCAACAGGAGTGATAAAGTCGAGTTGATTCACGATATCCTGCTTGCTTCAGCATCCATTCCAGTTGCTTTCCCTCCTGTCTCTATCCCTGTCGAAGCCAATGGCGTCCTCTATGATGAATTGCACGTTGACGGCGGCACCGGATCCCAGGTGTTCGTCTACCCCGCAGCAATTGACTGGCGAAAAATCAAAAGGATACTCAAGGTAAAGGGTAAACCCAATGTCTACGTCATCAGAAACTCATTTCTGGATCCCAACTATCTCGGCATGAAGCGCAATCTTCTGCCCATCGGCATGCGCACCATCGACTCATTGATCAGAACACAGGGCATCGGCGATCTCTACCAAATCTATGCTTTGACGAAACGCGATGGAAATGAATTCAATCTCGCCTATATCCCTCCGGATTTTACCGAGGAGCCAAAAGAGGATTTTGATCCCGTCTACATGACTAAGCTTTATGAGCGGGGATATCAGATGGGTGTGGACGGCTACCCCTGGAAAAAGGCGCCTCCAGGATTTATCATTCCTCAATAGCATGTGGGGTATCAATAGAAGTAGTCGCTCACTTATCTGTTTTAATGATGTGTGGCCAACATCTTTACAAATGAGTCGAATTTTCACAATATCTCTCGCAAAGGCGCTAAGCTCGCCAAGAAAAACCCTTTGCGTCTTGGCGAGAGATAAGGATCCTTTTCATGCTTAGTCAGGCTGAGGCGTAGCCTCGCTTGATGATAAGGAGATCTCAATCGAAGTAAACACTTACTTATTATTAGGCCTGCTGTGCTCAGCCTTCGCCTCACATACTCCGTGACCATTGCTCACGAATCTCATCACGGTGCAGCTTGAACCACTGTAGCGCGATCGTTGGCATCGCTGAATCAATCTTGCCCTGGTCGAGCCACTCAAATGCTGTTTTGCTGCTGACAACCCTGACCTTGATATCCTCTCCCTCCTCTTCAAGGCCATGAACTCCACCAAGAGTCGATGTGTCGGTCAATCCAAAATAGAGATGGATCTGTTCACTGCTTCCGCCGGGAGTTGAGTAGTAGCGATGTATAAATTGCAACTGCGTGATGTGACACCCAGCCTCTTCCATTGCTTCCCTGACAGCGACACTCTCCGGCGATTCATGCGGCTCCTGGTAGCCTGCAATAATTTCGATCAACCAGGGACCGGAAGGATCATCCAGTGCTCCGATGCGAAACTGTTCAACAAGAACCAACTCATCACGCGCCGGATCATAAGGCAGCAGTGCGACAGCATCACCCTTTTCCAGCAACTCACGTGTTAGCAGCGGACTCTCACCACCAGCAAAGAGTTGATGCGTGATCTTGAGTTCCGAGAGTCGAAAAAACCCCTGGAAGAGTGATTGCCTGCTTACTAGCGACCATTTCATTAAATTATCATACCAGCAGATAACACCTTTTTTCTGATAATCATGGCAGATAGCGAGTAGTCACTTACATTAAAGTTTAGCAACTGCCATCCTAAAACCTAAGTAACTATTCATCACATTCGGAACCGTCACTGCTACCGGGTGTATCCTCAAGAAAACATCGTGAATACATCCATGTAGACTCGTGTCGGCATCCATGCCTCCAACGTTTCTTGCAGATACACCCGGTAGAAGTGACTGTTTTGCGCTTTATTGAACATGCTGAATAGTTACAAACCAAAACCTAAAACCTATAACCTAAAACAGAATAGTTGTATCATTATCCAAATAGAAACAAATCTACGATAATTCGAAATCTAAGCTACTTAAGTGAGTATTCACTATGGATGTATCCCATATACTTGATGGACTCAATGACCCTCAGCGTGAGGCAGTTACAGCATCTGGCGGACATCATCTGGTGCTCGCCGGAGCCGGCTCCGGTAAAACCCGTGTGCTGGTTCATCGTATTGCGTGGTTGATCGAGGTCGAGCAGGTTCCAAGCTGGAATATTCTTGCAGTTACATTTACCAATAAGGCAGCCCGTGAGATGCGCTCACGCATTGATGAGTTGCTAACAATACCTTCAGGAGCCATGTGGGTTGGTACTTTTCACGGTCTTGCACATCGACTGCTGCGTTCACACTGGAAGGAGGCCGGTCTTGCGCAGGGATTCCAGATCATGGACTCTGATGACCAGTTCAGACTCATCAAGCGAATCCTCAAAACACTCGAGCTCGACGACTCCAGATGGCCGCCACGGCAGGTACAGTGGTTCATCAATGCACAAAAAGATGAGGGACGACGCCCACAACATATTGATGACTGCGATGATTTTTTTCAAAAGCAGATGATTCGAATCTACCAGGAGTATGAAGATGCCTGTAAACGGGGTGGTGTGGTTGATTTTGCAGAGCTGTTGCTGCGATCGCATGAACTCTGGCTAAACAATCCGGAGCTACTTGAACACTACCGTAAACGTTTCACACATATTCTGGTTGATGAGTTTCAGGATACCAATAGCATACAGTATGCCTGGATCAGACTGTTAGTGGGCACTCACAATCGACTCTTTGTCGTTGGTGATGACGACCAATCAATCTATGGTTGGCGAGGCGCACGTGTTGAGAACATACTCAATTTTCAGAGTGATTATGCTGACTCCATCTTAATCAAACTGGAACAAAATTATCGCTCAAGCGGAAATATTCTCAATGCTGCAAATGCAATCATCGAACATAATCCGACACGCCTGGGTAAAAATCTGTGGACCGATGATGGAGACGGTGAACCCATTCACCTCTATTCAGCCTTCAATGAAGTTGATGAAGCACGCTTTGTCATCGGTCGTATCCAGGAACATATTGAGCAGGGGGTGCAACGCACGGAGATCGCTATCCTGTATCGTACATCAGCCCAGTCCCGGCTTTTTGAAGAGGCGTTGATCCAAACGGCTATCCCGTATCGCGTCTACGGTGGAATGCGTTTTTTTGAACGCGCAGAGGTCAAGGATGCACTTGCATACGTACGCCTTATCAACAACCAGCATGACGATGTCGCATTCGAGCGTGCGGTCAATCAACCTCCGCGAGGTATTGGGCCGCGAACGCTCGACACAATACGTCTGCATGCACGCGAATTTTCATGCTCTATGTGGCAGGCATCAGTTGAACTGAAGCAGGGCGGCGCTATGCCGTCGAGGGCAGCGAATGCAATACAGCATTTCATTGCTCTCATAGAAGAAAATCGTGCCTCTCAGGATGATATACCATTCCACGAAAACATCTCCAGGATCATTGATATTTCAGGATTAAGGGATCACTTTAAAAAAAGCCGCGACGGGAAAGGGCAGGACCGTATAGAAAACCTGGACGAGATAATCAATGCAGCACGCCAGTTTATCAATCATGAAGATGAGCTACTGAGTGATCTGGATGCTTTTCTCGCTCATGCTTCACTCGAGGCCGGTGAAAACCAGGGACAGGAGTATGAAGAGTGTGTGCAGCTGATGACGCTTCACTCAGCCAAGGGGCTGGAGTTCCCGGTTGTGTTCATCGGAGGACTCGAAGAGGGGCTCTTTCCCCATCGTATGTCCGCAGATGACCCTGAGCGGCTCGAAGAGGAGCGCCGTCTCTGCTACGTTGGAATGACACGAGCAATGCAGCATTTGACGCTCAGTCATGCCGAAAGCCGTAGACTGCATGGCAGTGAAAGCTACCCGTTGCCATCGCGATATCTTCGTGAAATACCGCCTCAGTATCTGCTGGAGATCAGATCAACACCTCAAATTTCACGGCCCTATATACCAGTATCAGTATCTTATAACGAAGGGCAGTTTCGTCTTGGGCAGCAGGTGACCCATGCAAAATTCGGCGAGGGTGTCATTCTGAATAGTGAAGGGGAAGGCGCCGCCGCCCGGGTACAGGTCAATTTCGAGGAGGCTGGTGTGAAATGGCTTGTTGTCAACTATGCGAATTTAAGCTGATTTGCTATCGTCACTTAGCCTGTGAACTACTTTATAAAGATTATTATGTATTTCTTATTGAATACAGTATTTAATATAATTTAATAATTATTCCTTTATTCATTCCTGCATTGAATATATGTTTTATCCTTGGAATTACAAATTTTGTAAATTTACCCTGTAGAATCCTACAGTTTGAAAATCTAATCGGATTATCGCCAACTACAATTTTTCTCTGGCTCTGTCTGCGTTAAATGTTGGTCGGTAGATTCTTAATAACCACCTGTCTGACGGCCTCTATTTCGCGGCCAGAAGGCCGCTCCTACAGGA
>JAUVEG010000279.1 GCA_030594925.1 Gammaproteobacteria bacterium | reverse complement strand
GCAACCATGCTGAGACTCGCCTGCTTGACACTCCCTATTGCATGGAAAGAAGTCATAATCCCCCACACTGTGCCGAGGAGCCCGACATAGGGGCTGGTCGAGCCAATCGTCGCCAGCATCGGCAGGAAGCGCTCCAAGCTCTCGGTTTCACGGTTCATCGCGACCTTCATGGCGCGTATCGAGCCTCCCAGAACGGCGTCGCGTTTTATCTCCGGCTGCTCCTGCAGTTTAATAAACTCGGTGAATCCGGCGACAAAAACCGCGGCCAAAGGACCATCCCTGTCCTCATCGCTTTTTTTGTAGAGCCGCTCAATATCGGTGCCGCCCCAGAACTTTTTCTCAAAAACCTTTGACAGCCTTCTGGCGCGGGATGTTGCCCTGGCGCGATCGATGATGATGCCCCAGGAGACTATGGAGGCAAGCACCAGGATCGCCATCACCACTTTTACCACGGGACTGGCTCCCATGATCAATCCAAAAATATCGATATCACCGGACATTAGTTACATCTCTTCATTTCATTGGTTAAATTCATTGCGTTTTTTCAATAACCGCCAGGGGGATTGCCGTGGGTTTAAAACTGGCGGCATCGACACAGGCCAGCAATATCTCACCCTGGCACAATAACTCATCACCGCGGCGCACCTGCTGTTCAAACATCAGTGACGCCCTGCCTCTTTTTTTGAGCATCAGCGAAACATCCAGCAACTCATCCAACCTCGCCGGTTGGAGATAGTCAACACAGGCGCGCCGCACGGCAAAAACAATACCCTGCTGATCTGCAAGCGTCTGATTATCAAAACCCAGAGTGCGCAGCCATTCACTGCGTGCACGCTCCATATAGGCCAGATAATTGGCGTAATAGACCACTCCGCCAGCATCCGTATCTTCGTAATAGACACGCACCTGCCAAATAAATTCCGACAATAGCATTCACCTCAATGACGATGACCACGAGCTTGTGACGCGCACTAGCAGAGAAAAACCATCGTATTATATACTGTAAATGAACAGGATAAGAGACATTTCAGTGATTTCCCAATAACTCTGTGCAGGGAAGCAGGGTTGGGATTTGCTTTTCAGGGCTGTATAAAACAGGGATGTTTTATCAGAGCTTACAGGGATGTATTCACGCGTCCCTGAAATGCTGATCCCAACCCTGTACAGACTTAATTAATGCACGGACTTTTTGAGAAGTTACGGGTATTTTCAGATCTCTCCTGCTCAGAACGAGCTTGTCTTGAACAAAACTTAATCAGGGCATTGACAAGCAACCATAAAAAGCGGACAATCCCGCCTCTTTATTCGGCCTTAACCGGCTTCCAGAAGATCTCAGGAGATAATAGTGGCTAACTCAGCACAAGCCCGCAAGCGTGTTCGTCAGGCAGAAAAGGCCCGCGGCCGCAATGTGTCACAGCGCAGTATGATGCGCACCCACCTGAAAAAGGTTGCAAACGCCATCGACGCTGGCGACAAAGAGGCGGCACAAGCTGCATACACTGCTGCTGTAGCGGTGATTGACCGTTCTGCAGGCAAGGGATTGATCCATGCCAACAAGGCAGCACGTCACAAATCACGCCTGAACACACAAATTCACGCCATGTAACAGCATCAGGCTCAAGCCTGACGTTGATTACATATCTATAGAAGGCCTGCTTCCATATTATTGGAAGCAGGCTTTTTGCATTTGCGCAAAGCACATCGTTCAAAAAAACAAGGCAATCGACCACGGAACACACTGAATACACGGAAAAGAAAATAAAAAATTCGTAACTATTCAGCTTGTTGATATATTTTCCAGGCGAGTCACTGTTTTCGGGTGTATCTGCTGGAAACGTAGGAGGCAGGGACGCCGACTCGAGCCTACATGGATGTATTCACGGCGTTTTCCGGAAGATATGCCTGGAAACAGTGACGAATTAGCACGTACTGAATAGTTACAAAAATTCAATGTAGTCTGTGTGTTCCGTGGTAAATAGTCAGAAATGACACGAACGACATCTGTAAAATGAATCGCAGAGATTAACATCCGGTTCCTTTTCATGTTAACGGCGCAACGCATCAGTAATCTGCTGCAAATGTGGTCACAAAGAGCAGGCACATCATTCGAGCACGACACAGATATCGCTCGACAGGCAAGAGTTGTACTGACCGCAAGCGAGTATGTGCTTCATCACTTCGAGGCGGATCCTGAACGCATGACTCCGCTGCTTGAGAGCGGAGCACTACAACAGCCGCCACTGCCCGGCGAGTTCACCGCACTGCTCGGGGAACGGCTCAAAGGCGCTAATAACGAAGAGCAGCTGCAGCGTCAACTGCGCCTGTTTCGCCAGCAGCAGATGGTGCGCATCATCTGGCGCGATCTGACACAGAGCGCCAACCTGGATGAAACCCTTGAATCCCTCAGCGCCCTGGCTGACGCATCGATTCAACTCGCACTGCAGTATCTCTATCAGCAGCAGTTGCAGAGCTTTGGCACACCGCGTGATGTTGATGGCAATGCCCAGCAGCTCGTTGTGATCGCTATGGGGAAACTCGGTGCCAGGGAACTCAACCTCTCATCCGACATCGACCTGATCTACTGCTTCCCCTCTGCAGGAGAGACAGACGGCAGGCGCACTCTCTCCAACGAGGAATTTTTCACACGCCTGTGCCGGAAACTGACCAGGGCGCTCAACTCGCGCACTGTTGACGGCTTTGTATTTCGGGTTGATACGCGTCTGCGCCCCTTTGGCCAGTCCGGGCCACTGGCGCCCAGCTTCGACTTCATGGAGAACTACTACCAGTCGCAAGCCAGGGAGTGGGAACGCTACGCCATGATCAAGGCGCGCATCGTAGCTGGAGATATACAGGCGGGAGCTTCGTTATTGAAAATGCTGCGCCCTTTTGTCTATCGACGCTATCTTGACTACGGCGCTATTGATTCACTGCGCAAACTCAAGCAGCTCATCAATGACGATATGCAGCGCAAGGGGATGCGCAACAACATCAAGCTTGGCCCCGGCGGCATTCGGGAGATTGAATTTCTTGGACAAACATTT
>JAUVEG010000171.1 GCA_030594925.1 Gammaproteobacteria bacterium | reverse complement strand
GGCAGGAAGTAGTCGATTTTCACCACTTCATGGATGGGATGCACCTGGTTCAGCAGCAAGGGGATTTCCGGGTCATCCGGTATGTGCGCATCGACGAGGCCCATGCCCTGCAGATAAGACTCCTCAAGACACTCTGTCAGCGTGTACTGGTTGCGCATTGCAGGGATGCCGCCGCTGATAGCGCAGGCTCCGAAGGAGACCAGTCTCTTGCAATGACGGCGAAAATCCTTCAGCACCTCGACATTCTCGGCATTGCAAACGCCGCCTTCGACAATCCCCAGGTCACACTCCCCGATCTGCTTGATATCGGTCAGTGGAGTGCGGTCAAACTCGATCAGCTCGAGCAGTTCGATGAGCCGTTCGTCGATATCCAGCAGCGACATGTGACAACCGAAACAGCCACCGAGGGAGACGGTCGCGACCTTTACCTTGTCAGCCATTGTAATCCTCCTGTGCAGCGACATCGCCAACCCGGCTGATCGGCTCGAGGTCGTAGAGACGCTCCCCGATCGGCACATCATAACCCCGGTGCTTGAATAGTATCGCGCCAACCGGACAGACATGTGCCGCCTTGTCACCTGCATCGAACTGCGAATCACCCAGCTTTCCGCTCTCAGAGTTCACCACCAGATGAGTCCCGATCCCCCGCCCGCTGATGGCGAACACATCCTTGCCATCGACATCCCGACTGGCGCGCACGCAGAGTTCGCACAGAATGCAGCGATTGAAGTCGATCGCCACATCCGGGTGAGAGGCATCCACCTCACGCTTCGGGTAGAGATGCGTCAGCTCCGGCGCCAGCATACCGCAATAGTAGGCAACGGCCTGCAGCTGGCAGGCGCCGCTTTTTTCACATGCGGGACACTGATGATTACCTTCGACAAACAGCATCTGCAGCAGAGTGCGGCGCTGCGCCATCAACACATCGCTATTGTTTTCCACCTCGGCGCCATCGGCCGCAGGGGTAATGCAGGCCGCTGAATGACGACCGTTGACAGTCACCATACACAGCCTGCAACTGCCATGCGGATGAAACTCCGGGTTGTGACAAAGATGAGGTATATAGACACCGGCGGCCAGCGCTGCATCCATGACGGTCTCTCCCTCTTCAAACGGGACTCTCTGACCATCGATCACAAAGTGTCTGCTCATATGCCACCTCCCTCGATATGTGCGCCCGCATCATCCCGTCCACTGATTTGGCGCGCCTCCTCCAGTGCGGCATCGAGATCAAACGCCGGTTCGAAACTGGTCGATTTCAGTCGCGCCGCAAAGAGTTCGGGAAACTTCTCCATACCGTCAAGGACCGGATTTGCCGCCGTCGCACCCAAACCACAGTGACTGCTCTCGCGCATCAGCGATCCCAATCTCTCCATCATCACGAGATCCTCTGAAGTCGCATGACCGCTAACCACTTTATGAAGGCGTTTTTGCAGCAGTGTTGTCCCCACACGGCAAGGTGTGCAGAAGCCGCAGCTCTCGTGCACGAAAAAGTCGCTAAAATTTTCGACGACATTCAGCAAATCCCGCTGCCGACTGAATATCATTATGGAGCCACCGGTGGAAAGATCCTCAAAGGCAATGCTGCGATCAAACTCGGATGGTGGCACACACTGCCCGGCGGGGCCAGCAACCTGCACTGCCTGCACATCCTCCGCGCCACAGTCATGCAGTATGGTTTCAAGACTCACCCCGTATGGATATTCATACACGCCGGGGCGTTTACAATCACCGGAGATACTCAACAGTTTGGTGCCGGCAGAATCGTCAGTGCCTCTCGAACGGAACCACTCCGCTCCGTTAGCCGCAATCATTGCCGCCGCGATCAGGGTCTCAACATTATTGACCACGGTCGGCCTGCCGCGATACCCTTCTGTCACAGGAAAAGGGGGGCGAATTCTCGGGATGCCGCGCTTGCCTTCCAGCGATTCGATCAGCGCCGACTCCTCACCGCAGATATAGGCGCCTGCGCCAAGATGAATCTCTATATCAAAATCAAAGCCTGCTTGTCCGAGGATGGCTTCTCCGAGCAGATTCGCATCACGGCGACGCTGCAGCTCCTGCTGCAGATCCTCTAGCAGATAGAGATACTCGGCGCGCAGATAGAGAAACCCCCGGCTGGCACCGATCACGCCGGCGCACAGGGTCATCCCCTCAAACAATCGGTCAGCATCGGCCTGCAGCAGCACGCGATCCTTGAAAGTACCCGGCTCGCCCTCGTCTGCGTTGCATACGACGACACGCTCAGCGGCGCTGGCGTCCCGACAAAAGCGCCACTTCAAAGCCGTTCTGAAACCGGCGCCGCCGCGACCGCGCAATCCTGACGCCTCCAACTCACCGAGCAGCTGCTCAGCGCCGCGACTCACGACAGCATCGATCGCCGCACCCTCTTGCAGATCATTATCCAACAGCAGATCCCTGCGCTGAATATTTTCACTCACAGCAAAGAGTTCCTGTGGCCACTCTCCAAGCGGCATGCGCTCCTCGATCAGCCCCGCGATCTGCTCGATACGCTGCGGAGTCAGTGAGGTAAGAGCATGGTTATTAACCAGCGCCGCAGGCCCCTGGTCACCCATGCCTGTGCATGAGGTATATCCGAGGCTTACCACACCATCCTCCCTGGTCGTCCCGGGTTCAACACCCAGTCGCTGCGCCAGCAATCCCGCAAGTTCACGGCTCCCTGACATCTGATCAACGATGTTATCGCTGATCAACAGATCATAGAGACCACGCGGCTGTGTATGCAGAAAGCTGTAAAAGCCGATCACACCCTCGAGGTTTGCCCGAGTCAGCGAGAGCTTGTCAGCAATCAGGTCCAGAGCAGCGGAAGGAACATGGCTGAATACCTGCTGCACACCGATCAATATCTGCAGCAGGTTATAGGAATCATGCCCCCACTGCCCGAGCAGATCGGCAATGACATCTTCAACAGAGAGATGATGCGTCATAGATGCTCCTATCGTAAACGTGCTACACCGGAATTTCTGCCAACCAGTGTAGACCATCTCTCAGCATTTATCGCAATATAACTGTGGTTTTATTGATCTGGATAAAGCATTTGCAAAATTCACGAAAAAATATGGGACAGGTGACAGATTGAAACAGAGTTTTTGCGTTGAAATATTCGATCTTTACGACGGACTTGCTTTATAATCACGCACTGCATTCCATTCAAGCCGATGTAGCTCAGTTGGTAGAGCAACTGATTCGTAATCAGTAGGTCAGCAGTTCAATTCTGCTCATCGGCTCCATCTTCAAGCCCCTGTTTCAGGGGCTTTTTTATGCCTAAATAACTCCATAACGGTAGTATGCAGTGGTCAAATATCTACCGCGAAGAGTGGCGGCAAACTGATACAAAGAACGAGACAGACCACACAGTCTATCTTTCCACCCAAGCGCAAGAGATCCTGAACAGGCAGCCAAAAACAGATGCCTTTGTCTGGTCAAATCCGCGCACAAATTCAGGCCACGTGCACATCGATGTCGTCATCAATGCACTGCATAAAACTGATTTCAAGGATGCTTCCGGCAACAAAATTGGCCACTGGACTGTTCATGATTTCCGTCGGGCATTGTCATCATGGCTGGGCAAAAATCTAGTCCCGAAAGACATCAACGACAGGATGCTGAACCACGTCAATGCAGGCATATATGAAACCTACAATCAGGAGTCCTACGACCTGCCAGCTAAAGAGTGGTGGCAGAAATGGGGAGATCATATCGAAGAGCTCAAGCTATGAAAAACAGACTATAAATTGACACCTGAAAAAATTGAGATCTGGGCTATAGAAATTGGGCTGTTCCACGATCTTCCAGAGCAATTTATAGAGTTGTTTCGGCCAACCGAAGCGACTATCAAAGGCGACCAGATACTTTGGAATAATACCTATTGGCTTGAGCTGGAAAAAAGGCCGTGAATGCTATAGAACGATTCCCTGCCTGGCGCAATGACCAGAGACACATTCGAAAAGAAACAAATCTCAAGGAATGGATCATCAAGGTTACTGGTGCAAACGCCAGGGAGCAGGACATTATCAAGAAAATTCTGTCAGACGCTTTCCCGGAACTCAATAAAAACAGTTAGATACATCTGTCAGAAATAAACAGTTCTGACAGGGAGGTGTGTCAGACAAGCATTCGACATAAACTGACTCCATCTTAAACGAGCAAGGACTCACCGAGATGAATGACATCAACACACGCTTCGTTTTTCTGACCATGAAAGACCTGGAAAAACTCACCAGCAGGAAAGCGCCTACCATCTACCGATGGATTTCCGGCGGACTATTCCCGAAGCCAG
>JAUVEG010000074.1 GCA_030594925.1 Gammaproteobacteria bacterium | reverse complement strand
TCAAAAGATCACACCCTATTATATCGAACTGGATTTTACAGCCTTGAAAGATCCCGCTGAGATCACATTTTTCAACAACATTCCCACCAGCTTTTCACTCGAAACCGAGCAGGTCGATCGGCTTATTGATCTGGCCGGGCGTCTGATGCGTGATCACCCGGAGTATCAAAAGCTGCTCAAGGATATGGGTGCGAGGAAAAATTAATCGGATGTGCTAAGAAACGTAGCAATCCGGATTGCCGCGTCGTTCCACTCCTCGCAATGACAAAACTGTAGGGCGTCAATAACCAACGGGCATTGCGCCGCATTGGATAGGTGCAATGCGCTCCGCTTATTGCACCCTGCATCTCTGCCGTTATGGATTTGCAAATGCCGTGAGCGCATCGAAACCAACCTCTTTTCAGGAAACAGTTATGGCTGAAAATCAATTCAACCTGCTCGGAAAGCGGCGCTTTCTGCCGCTGTTCATCACCCAGTCTCTGGGCGCGTTCAATGACAATGTCTTCAAGAACGGCATACTGTTTCTGGTCACTTTCGTCCTGGCTGACCAGTCGGGTCTGAATGCTCCGCTGTTGGTCGCAATGGCCGGCGGAATCTTCATCTTCCCTTTTTTCCTGTTCTCCGCCAGCGCCGGGCAGCTGGCCGAAAAGTTTGACAAAGTGGGGCTGATTCGCCTGCTCAAACTGACAGAACTGGCACTGATGATCGCTGCCGGCATCGGTTTCATGCTGCAGAGCGTGTGGTACCTGATGGCGCTGCTGTTTCTGATGGGAACCCAGTCCGCCTTCTTCGGCCCGATCAAGTACAGCATCCTGCCGGAGCAGCTGAAACCCAATGAACTGCTTGGAGGCAATGCCCTGGTTCAGGCTGGCACTTTTCTTGCCATACTGCTCGGCACCATCGCCGGAAAGGTGGTGCTGGAAGATAACGGCGCCATGCTGGTGTCAGTGCTGATCACAGGGGTTGCCATGGCGGGATGGATTGCCAGCCGCTATATTCCATCGACCGGCCCGATGCTTCCGGAGTTGAAGGTGGATTACAACGTCTTCACCTCGACCTGGGAGATGCTGCGTTACGCAAAGGGGCAAAAAGGGATCTTTCTGATCATCCTGGCAATCTCCTGGTTCTGGTTCATTGGTGCCACCTTTCTGACAGAGATTACCCCCTTCGCAAAAGATGTGCTTGGCGGCGATCAGAATCTTGCGACGCTGCTGCTGGTGTTGTTCTCTGTTGGCATGGCGCTGGGATCGCTGTTGTGCAACAGCATGCTGAAGGGGGAGGTGCACGCAACCTTCGTCCCGCTCGGCGCGTTGGGGATGACGCTCTTTACTATCGATCTGTTTCTGGCCAGCAGGAGTTTCACTGCCGGCGGCACAACTCTGGTCACTGTAGCGCAGTTTCTTGATCATTTTCGCGGCTGGAGAGTCGTTGTCGATATTGTTTTCATCGCCATCTCTGCGGGTATCTACATCGTTCCTCTGAACACAATGCTGCAGTATCACAGCAAGGAGGGGCATCGCGCCCGCAATATCGCCGCAAACAATATCTTCAATGCGCTCTTCATGGTCGCTTCAGCACTGGGAGTGGTTTTCCTGCTATCGCTGGATATGACGATTCCACAGATATTCCTGGTGATTGCGCTGCTCAACGGCGTGGTGGCCATCTACATTACCCGCCTGCTTCCCGGTGCCCTGGCGCGCTCGTTTGTCGCCTGGCTGCTGCAGATGTGTTACCGGGTGGAGGTCACCGGGCTGAAGAATCTGGCGGATGCCGGCGAGCGGGTGCTGATCGTCTCCAACCACCAGTCGTTTCTCGATGCGGCGCTGATCGCGGCCTATGTCCCTGAAGACCTCACCTTTGCAATCGATAGCAATGTGGCAAAGAACCGCCTGGTGAAGTTTTTTCTCTCCATGGCAAAGACCATTCCCATCGATCCGCTCAATCCGCTCTCTACACGTACGCTCATCGAAGCCGTCAAGCGTGGCGAGAAGGTGGTGATCTTTCCCGAGGGGCGCATTACCCGCACCGGCGCCATGATGAAGGTGTTCGAGGGGCCGGGCATGGTGGCTGACAAGGCAAGAGCCAAAATTGTGCCTGTGCGCCTGGACGGCGCCCAGTACACGCCGTTCTCCCGGCTCTCAGGCAAGGTCAAGATTCGCTGGTTCCCTAAAATCCGGGTGCATTTTCTGCCGCCGAGGCAGTTGGACATCCCCGCAGGGTTGAGAAGTCGTGAACGCAGAAGCTGGGCCGGGCGCAGGCTCACCGAGCTGATGACCAACATGATGTTCGAGACCAGCGACTATCACAGAACCCTGTTTCACTCGCTGATCGATGCTCGGGATATCCATGGCGCCAAACATGTTGTGCTTGAGGATATCAAGCGTCAGCCGATTGCTTATCGGAAACTGCTGATCGGCAGTTTTGCCCTGGGGCGCGCCATGGCGAAGAAGACAGCTGCCGGTGAACACGTGGGGCTGCTGCTGCCCAACTCGGTCGCTACGGTGACGGCCTTTTTCGGACTGCATGCATTTGGACGGGTTCCAACCATGCTGAATTTCTCCACCGGCAGTCTCAACCTACTCAGCGGCTGTAAGACAGCAGGGCTCAAAACTGTATTCAGCTCGCGGAAGTTTATCGAAGCGGCTGGCTTTGAAGAGCTGGTGGAGGCGATACTGGCGGAAGGGATAGAGCTCATCTATCTGGAGGATGTGTCAGCGGAGATGGCTATCACTCATAAGATGATGGGAGTTGTCAGCGGTTTGATGCCGCGTCTTGCATATCTGCTGAGTTGCAAGCAGCGCGACCCGCAGAGTCCGGCCGTGATTCTGTTCACATCCGGAACCGAGGGGCATCCCAAGGGTGTGGTGTTGAGCCACGTCAATCTGCAGGCAAATCGCTACCAGGTCGGGGCGATGATTGACTTTGGTCCCAGGGATATCGTCTTTAACGTGCTGCCGATGTTTCACTCATTCGGCCTCACCTGCGGAACGCTGCTGCCGCTGCTCTCAGGGTTGAAGATTTTTCTCTACCCCTCGCCGCTGCACTATCGCATCGTCCCGGAACTGGTCTACGACACCAATGCGACCATGATGTTCGGCACCGATACCTTCATGGCCGGCTATGCCCGCTTTGCCAATCCCTATGACTTCTACAGTCTGCGCTATGTCTTTACCGGTGCAGAGAGACTCAGGGAGCAGACGCGCAAGCAGTGGAGCGAACAATTCGGCGTGCGCATCTTCGAAGGTTATGGCGCCACTGAGACGGCGCCGATCCTGTCGTTGAACAGTCCCATGTACAACCAGACAGGCACGGTCGGGAAATTTGTGCCGGGTCTGGAGTATCGTCTGCAGAAAGTACCGGGCATCGAAGAGGGCGGTCGTCTGGAGGTGCATGCGCCCAATGTCATGAGCGGCTACCTGCTGGCCGATGACCCCGGCACACTGCATCCGCCTGAAAATGGATGGTATGACACCGGCGATATCGTCACGGTCGACGAAACGGGTTTCATCACCATCAAGGGCCGCGCCAAACGCTTTGCCAAGATTGCCGGTGAGATGGTGTCGCTGGCCGCGGTAGAAGCGATGGCGGCGGATCTGTGGCCAAAATACCAGCATGGAGTGGCTGCAATCCCGGATCTCAAGAAAGGCGAACAGCTGGTGCTGGTCAGCAGCAACCCGGATGCCAGTCGTGATGCTCTCGCCAGATGGGCGAAGCAGCAGGGCATCGCCGCCATCGCGGTTCCTGCAAAAATCCTGCATGTCGAAGAGCTGCCGCTGCTGGGAACAGGCAAGACCGACTTTCGCGCACTACAGCAGATCGTCGCAGAGCAGATTTGATGTCGGGTTAGGGGTGCATCATGCCTGTCCTGCACGAAGTTATTGAGGTGTTGCAGAGAGTGTCTTGACGTTTATTGAATAGCGTGTAGAAAAACCACTTGATTAATAATGCTATAAAAGCATACACTCTCCATCCGAGTTGATAATTATCAATCTATTCGGGTTTCCGGGTACAATATCAGGTCGTGAATCAACTTATAAATATCGAACCAAGGAGTATCGAATGACTACATCAAGCGCCGGCCATTTTTTTGGCAATATCTGTGTTTCCTGCGTTGTAACTGTGCTGGTAATTATTGCTGTTGTGAGTGCAGCGACCCTGCTCTGGGTTGGCTCTCTCTGATAATTATACGGAGGCGCGTTTTCTTCGCGCCTCCGTATCCCTATATTCTCTATCTCCCCCGGGCTTATTCGAGCGCATCGAGAATGCGCTGGTGTATCCCTTCAAATCCGCCGTTGCTCATCACCAGGATGGTGTCACCGCTGCGGGCCTCTGCCGTTGTGCGTTCGACAATCTCCTGCGTTGAGTCATAAATTTCCGCCTTCTCTCCCATAGGGGCAAAGATCCTGTTCGCGTCCCACTCCAGAGATGCGGGGGAGAAGACCAGCACCTGGTCAGCCTTTTCAAGCGATGTCGGCAGTGACTCCGCATGAATTCCCATGCGCATGGTATTGGAGCGAGGTTCAAGGATGGCGATGATGCGCGCATCTCCTGTATTACGGCGCAGACCATTCAATGTGGTTGCAATCGCCGTAGGATGGTGGGCGAAGTCATCATAGAGGCGGATGCCATTGACCTCTCCGCACAGCTCCATACGGCGTTTGACGTTTTCAAATTTTGACAGGGCCTCGATAGCGATGCCGGCAGGCACGCCGGCGTGGCGTGCAGCAGCTATGGATGCGAGCGCATTGCGCACATTGTGGTCACCCGTCAAAGTCCAGTTGACGGTTCCGCAATCCTTGCTCTCCAGTAATACCTTGAATGCGCTGCCATCATCATGCAGCAACTCTGCCTGCCACTGGCCGCCGGGCCCCAGGGTCTCCAGCGGCGTCCATCTCCCCATCTCCAGCACCTCCTGTAACGGCACATCATCGGCGGGCGCAATCAGCAGGCCGTTGCCTGGAACAATGCGCACCAGGTGATGAAACTGGCGCTGGATCATGGCGAGATCATCAAAGATATCGGCATGGTCAAACTCAAGATTATTCAGTATCAGGGTGCGCGGGCGATAATGCACAAACTTGGAGCGTTTATCGAAAAAAGCAGTGTCGTACTCATCTGCTTCGACCACAAAAAAAGGCGAGTCACCGCTGCGTGCAGAGAGACCAAAATTTTTCGGAATGCCGCCGATCAGAAACCCCGGCGCCATGCCTGCATCCTCAAGAATCCACGCCAGCATCGCGGCTGTGGTCGTCTTTCCATGGGTTCCGGAAGCCGCCAGCACCCAGCGATCTTTTAATATATGTTCTGACAACCACTGCGGGCCAGAGGTGTATGGCAGTCCGTTGTCGAGCATATACTCCACGGCTGGATTTCCTCGCGACATGGCGTTGCCGACCACCACCATATCAGGAGCAGGCTGCAGATGCTCAGGCTCATAGCCCTCCATCAGCGTGATTCCGGCCTCTTCAAGCTGGGTGCTCATTGGAGGGTAGACACTGGCGTCAGAGCCAGTCACCGTATGGCCGGCCTGACGGGCAAGCAGGGCGATGCCGCCCATGAAAGTTCCGCAAATACCGAGAATGTGGATGTGCATATCGTGCTTTATAGACCAATGCTAATCAGAAGATGAGGCATCATACCCTCTTTGGGCGGAGTGTAAGAGACGAAATGGAGAGACCTACCGTTCGGCACGCAATCTATTCACTTCCTTTTGCAGTCCTCCGGTCTCACCGTTGCCGGGGTAGGTGAAAACCACCTCAACATCAGGAGAGATAACATAGACAGGGTGTGATGTTGCATCGTTGTCGAAATCTTCAGCTGAAAGTTGTCTGCGAAAGCTATCAATCGATGCTGCGGTCGTACCCATGGCGACTTCCACGCCGGGATGGTGGTTCGCGATGTTGCGCATCTGCTCATGCGTGGCCACATCGGCGGCAACAAATAGCCGTTGTACATTGCTGATGGCGGCGATCAACTCAAGCCGCTGCAAACACTCCTGTTGACACATCGCCTCCTCAACAATGACCAGGCTCCAGCGGTCTTTGAAAAATGCGGGATTAATCCCCAGGCCATTCAATTGCCACAGCGCTGCATATCCGATCTCACGTGGAGGGAAGATCTCTCTCCCCGGGGTCTGTTTGTGATCTTCAGCTTCACATGCGAGCAGAAGTGGAAGAGCAAGCAGGAGCAGGGCTGGCAGCAAGGTGATTCTGGCGTTGGCGGTTCTCATTGCTGTAGCAGGCGGTGATCTTTCATGTTGAACCGTCAGCCCGTTCCAGGAAATTTACCATGTAAGGCAGCACTTTATTTTTACATCCCCATCTCGAGGTCGTCAACAACAGCATCCAGCCCGGCCTGAGCGCAGGCTTCATCGGTTTCTCCGGATGGTGCGCCGCTGACACCAACGCCCCCAAGCATGCTGCCGCCGGCCTGGATGGGAAGCCCGCCGGCCCCCAGCATCATCTCCGGCATACTGCCAAGCGCTGTTTTTGCGCGGTCTTCCAGGGATGATGTGGCTGCATTGAAGTTGGCGGCCGTGTAGGCTTTTTTCTGACTGACTGGGAGTGTGATTGGCGGCGCCAGGGTGTCGCGCAATACCGCCTGGGCAATGCCGTTGCGGTCAACGACCGTGACACCGGCTGAGATTCCCTGTTTGCGACAGGCGTCGATGGCGGCCTTTGC
>JAUVEG010000086.1 GCA_030594925.1 Gammaproteobacteria bacterium | reverse complement strand
ATGCTCTGGATGAGCTCGGCCTTGCTGTTGCTGATGATTTCGCCGAGTATGCTTTTTTTCTCTTCGCGATCACCAACACTGAGTTTGACCTTGATCAGTTCGTGCGCATCCAGCGCCAGGTTGACTTCATTCATGACATTCTCACTCAGACCATGCTGACCAACCATCACGACAGGTTTTAGATGATGCGCCTTGCTGCGCAGAAAACGTTTTTGTGCTGCTGTAATTATCATGGTTAAGGAACCTCTGAAATAAGTTCACGGGATGGGGGTTCGGGGGAAGGGGAAATCAAATTCTCACTATAACACATTGATAGTTAGCACCTTCCCCCGTAGACAAACTTGCAGGAATGCTTTGATCATCGAGGCGCGAAGCAACTTGATCAAAGCTTCCTTCGCTGTTCATAGAGAGATCGGTTGAAGCAGCGCATTCTAAACTAATCGGGGTCAGACCCCAATGAGTATTCTCTATCCGTCATGCCGGCGAATGCCGGTATCCAGGGAAAGAGGTATTCACAGGCGGTAAGGGAATATTCATGGCGCGTTCAAAAAGCAGCAGAGAGTGGCTGGATCGCCACGTCAACGATGAGTATGTACAAAGGGCGCGGGTTGATGGCTATCGTTCGAGGGCAGTCTACAAATTACTGGAAATACAGCAGAGAGATCAGCTGATCCAGCCTGGAGATGTTGTAGTTGACCTCGGGGCTGCTCCCGGGGGGTGGAGCCAGGTGGCGCTGGAGTTCGTCGGTGAGAAGGGTGCAGTGTTTGCGCTCGATATCTTGCAAATGGAAGCCATCGATGGTGTGACATTCATCGAAGGAGATTTCCGCGAGCAGCAGCCTTTCGACAAACTGCGTGAGGTGCTCGATGGACGTGCGGTTGACCTTGTTATTTCAGATATGGCCCCCAACTTATCTGGTATGGCGACAGTCGATCAGCCGCGTTCAATCTATTTGTGCGAACTTGCACTCGACTTCGCGGTTCAAACCCTCAAGCCCGGCGGGAATTTCCTCACGAAAATTTTTCAGGGCGAGGGTTTCGATGCCTATCTGCGTCAGCTGCGTGAAAACTTTGCCAGCGTCATGACGCGAAAACCACAATCATCACGCAGTAAAAGCAGCGAAGTCTATCTCATCGGGCATGATTTCAGGGTATAATTAAATACAATTTTGCTTTTTTCCACAGCAGGATGTTTTTCTGGTACAGCAACTCGAATTCTTAGTGCGCGAAGCAGGACAGGATCGGGATAAGGCTATAGGAGGTGCTGAGGAGCGAAGCGCATCAATTACGTCAGATGCGCTTCGCTCCTCAGCACATCCTATGCAAATTCCAGAGCTTTCTCTAAATGGAAATATCTCGTATCGAAGAGGGGTACGGTTCATTGAATGACATGGTAAAAAATATAATTTTGTGGGTCTTCATCGCACTGGTGTTGATGTCGGTGTTTAATACCTTCAGCACCTCTGGCGGCAAGAGTCTTGATATCGACTATTCAGACTTTATTACTGCGGTGCATGACGGGCGGGTTCAGGAGGTCAGAATTGACGCCTACGGCCGCTCCATCGACGGCAAGATGCTGGATGGCAAGAGCTTCCACACCAACAGTCCCGGTGATGACAGTCTGGTCAATGATCTGCTGAAGTACAATGTTACATTCACTGCCGATCCGCCTGATGTCCCCTCCATGTGGGAGCAGCTCTTCTTTAACCTGCTGCCGCTGTTCATCCTCATCGGCATCTGGATCTTCTTCATGCGCCAGATGCAGGGAGGTGGCGGTGGCCGTGGCGCCATGTCGTTTGGCAAGAGCAAGGCGCGGATGTTGTCTGAAGACCAGATCAAGGTGACTTTTGCTGACGTTGCCGGCGCCGAAGAGGCCAAGGAGGAGGTCGTCGAGATGGTGGATTTCCTGCGCGACCCCTCTAAATTCCAGAAGCTCGGCGGCAAGATCCCCAAGGGCGTGCTGATGGTCGGAGCTCCCGGAACCGGTAAGACACTGCTTGCCCGCGCCATTGCAGGTGAAGCCAAGGTGCCGTTTTTTACCATCTCCGGTTCCGATTTTGTCGAGATGTTTGTTGGCGTCGGCGCATCGCGGGTGCGCGATATGTTTGAACAGGCCAAAAAACATGCGCCCTGTATTATCTTTATCGATGAGATCGATGCGGTTGGACGTCATCGGGGAGCCGGACTCGGTGGCGGGCATGACGAGCGAGAACAGACGCTGAACCAGCTGCTGGTCGAGATGGACGGGTTTGAAGGCAACGACGGCGTCATCGTCATTGCGGCAACCAACCGTCCTGATGTGCTGGATCCGGCATTGCTGCGCCCCGGACGTTTCGATCGCCAGGTAGTCGTCCCCCTGCCCGATATTCGCGGTCGGGAGCAGATCCTGAAAATCTACATACGCAAGATTTCTGCTGCAGATGATATCAAGCCGGCCTTGATAGCCCGCGGCACCCCGGGGTTTTCCGGCGCCGACCTTGAGAATCTCGTCAACGAGGCGGCGCTGTTTGCGGCGCGTCTCGATAAAAAGCATGTCGACATGAGCGATATGGAGAAGGCCAAGGATAAGATCATGATGGGCGCGGAGCGCCGCTCCATGGTGATGACCGTGGATGAGAAAAAACTCACGGCCTACCATGAGGCCGGCCATGCCATCGTCGGCCTGAATGTGCCCAAGCATGACCCGGTCTATAAGGTCAGCATTATTCCGCGTGGCCGCGCCCTGGGCGTCACCATGTTTCTCCCCGAGCAGGACAGGTACAGCCACAGCAAGGAGTTTCTTGAAAGCCAGATCTCCAGCCTGTTTGGCGGACGCATCGCGGAAGAGTTGATCTTTGGCAGTGAGAGCGTCACCACAGGCGCCTCCAATGATATCGAGCGGGCGACAGAGATCGCGCGCAACATGGTGACGCGCTGGGGGCTCTCGGAGCGCCTCGGACCACTCTCCTATGGTGAAGAGGAGGGTGAAATCTTTCTGGGTAGATCCGTGACCACGCACAAGAATGTCTCGGATGATACCGCGCACGCCATCGATGAGGAGATTCGCGCCTTCATCGACCGCAACTATGATCGCGCCCACGAGATTTTAACCAAACATCTGGATCAACTGCATGCGATGTCTGATGCCCTGATGAAGTACGAAACCATCGACAAGGATCAGATCGCTGACATCATGGCTGGTAAGAAGCCACGTCCCCCGGCTGACTGGGCAGACACTGATCTGGATTCGGACGATGATGGAGATGCTGCGGTGCCAGAGGAGACAGCAAAAAAAGATGACAAGGGTGAAGGCAAGATTGGAGATCCGGCTAGCCAGCACTGATTCATAAAAAGATTGGAGCCACGGAACACACTGAACACGCGGAAAGGGAAACCAAAAAAATCCGTGTGTTCCGTAGTTTAAAGATTAAGTAATCTGTAGTGACTCTCCTTCTATGATCATTCGTTGCGCAGACCACTCTCTGGATCTCAGCAAACCCCGGGTCATGGGGATATTGAATGTTACGCCGGACTCATTCTCTGACGGCGGGGTGTTTATCAAGCCCTCCGATGCCGTAAAGCATGCTGTCAGAATGGTCGAGGAGGGTGCGGCAATCATCGATGTGGGTGGCGAATCGACGCGTCCGGGAGCGCAGTCGGTCTCTCTGCAGCAGGAGCTGGATCGCGTTATTCCGGTCATTGAAGCCCTGAGTTCCGTACTCTCTGTACCGATTTCCATTGATACCAGCAAACCCGAAGTGATGCGGGAAGCGGCCGTAGCGGGCGCTGGAATGATCAATGATGTCTGCGCCCTGTCAGCCGAGGGCGCCGTTGAAGCTGCCAGTGAGTTGCAGCTTCCAGTCTGCCTGATGCATATGCAGGGCAAGCCGCGTTCGATGCAGCAGCAACCACGGTATGATGATGTGGTTGCGGATGTCTCCTGTTTTCTACAGCAGCGCGCTGATGTTTGCATCGATGCCGGCATCCCTGCACAGCATATCTTGCTGGATCCGGGGTTTGGATTTGGAAAAACATTGCAGCATAATTTACTGTTGCTGCAAAATCTTGAGAATCTGGTCTCTCTGGGGTATCCGCTGTTGGCGGGAATTTCCCGCAAGCGTATGATTGGCCAGATCCTGGATGAGAGGGAGACTGATCAGCGTCTCTATGGGAGTCTTGCCGCAGCAGTCATTGCAGCTATGAAGGGTGCATCTATTTTACGTGTGCATGATGTCAGGGCGTCAGTCGATGCAATACGGGTAACAACAGCAGTGATGAATCAATGAGCAGAAAACATTTTGGCACCGATGGCATTCGCGGCCGGGTCGGCCATGACAAGGTGACGCCGGAATTTGTTCTCAAACTTGGCTGGGCTGCAGGGCGGGTTCTTGGCGGAGGCACGAACAAGGTCGTGATCGGCAAGGATACGCGTATCTCAGGCTATATGTTTGAGTCTGTCCTGGAGGCGGGGCTTTCTGCAGCAGGTGTTGATGTGCTGCTGACAGGGCCAATGCCGACGCCAGGTATCGCCTATCTGACACGCACATTTCATGCCTGTGCGGGTATTGTTATCAGTGCATCGCACAATCCCTATTACGACAATGGCATCAAGTTTTTCTCAGCGCAGGGGAACAAGCTGGCGGATGAGGTTGAGCTTGCGATCGAGGCCATGATTGATCAGCCAATGGAGACGGTCGATTCCGAATATCTTGGTAAAGCCGACCGGATTGATGATGCGCAGGGGCGTTACATCGAATTCTGCAAAAGTTCGATTTCACAGGACACCAATTTTCATGGATTAAAAATCGTGGTTGATTGTGCGCATGGAGCGACCTATCAGATTGCTCCCAAGGTGCTCTCCGAACTTGGCGCCGAAGTCATTCCGATAGGTGTCAAGCCAAACGGTGTCAACATCAATGACCATGTCGGCTCTACCCATCCGCAGCAGTTGCAGCAGCGTGTTGTCGAGGAGAAGGCGGATCTTGGTATGGCGCTGGACGGTGATGGAGATCGAGTTTTTCTGGTGGATCACAAGGGGATATTGATCGATGGTGATGAGATTCTCTTTATCATCGCGCGGGCGCGCAAGCAGCAGAATTTGCTCAAGGGGCACGTGGTCGGCACCCTGATGAGCAACCTGGGACTCGAGCTTGCTCTCAAGAGAGAGGGGATAGAACTTGAGCGCACCGATGTTGGTGATCGTTTTGTCATGGAGCGCCTTGTCAGGAATGGCTGGATACTGGGTGGTGAATCATCAGGGCATATCATCTGCCGCAGCAAAACAACCACGGGTGACGGCACCATTGCCGGGCTGCAAGTGATAGCAGAGATCGTTCGTACCGGTCGTACATTGCATGAGTTGAGTGCTGACATGGAAAAATGTCCACAGCAGCTGATTAATGTCCCTCTTGGTTCCAATAAGGCAGCAGATATTATGCAACTCACAGCTGTTCAGGACGCCGTCAGAGATGCTGAAGATGAACTTGGCAAGGAGGGGAGAATCCTGCTGCGCCCATCCGGAACCGAGCCGCTGATCCGGGTCATGGTCGAGGGCATGGATGCCGCACAGGTGAGTCGGGTCAGTGAACAGATTGCAGATGTTGTGCGCGATAATCTCCAGAGGTAACTTAATTACCCCTGAAAAAATGAACCACGGAACACAGCATAAAAACCCGGTTTACAAACCGTCACCTCAACAGAGTTTTTTACCACAGATGAAGAGATTTCATCCTATCTGTGTGCATCCGTGTTCATCTGTGGTTAATTTCTTTTCAGTGGTAAAAATCAGGGCATAAAAAAGCCCCGGGAAGAAACCTGAGGCTTCTCTTCGAGGCAGGGGGCGAGAGAACTATGTTGATGCTTTCTTAATGTTGTTGTCAGCCGTTTTCCACGACAGCGCCTTCTCTACCTTCTCTTTTTGCTGCAGCACATCTTCACCCATGAGACCGATAATGGCCATCACTCCTTCATGATAGGGGAAGATGATGCCCTGGAACTGGTCCCTGCTGATAGCCTGCAGGCGCTTGACCTCTTTGCCGGGAAGATAGATGGCGGTGACGGGGCCGCTGGCGCCATCATAGACAACATGAATTCCATCGGTTTTATCGATATGACAGACATCGGCAAAGTGAAGCGTGCCGATGGATGAGCGCTCGATATCGACGTTGAAGTGATCCAGTAGATGCAGCAGTTCGGCATCAGTGACAACGGTGCGCACATGCAGAGCATTGATGTCATCGTAGAGATGATCAATCAT
>JAUVEG010000311.1 GCA_030594925.1 Gammaproteobacteria bacterium | reverse complement strand
GTCATAACGACTCGCCACAGAATCAAAAACTCCGCGCACACGCGCTGCTTTCTCTTCAACATCGACGGTCTCATAACCGAAATGGGTGGTCTTGTGCGTGGATTCTGTAGACATCTAAAGGCACCGGAATAATACAACTGGCTGAATTATAGCAAGATCGATCAATCAAATTGACAGATCTTGAGGAAGCACGTGCAAGCTAAAAGCGCATCAGTGTGGAATAATCAGGTAAAATTCCAGAATCCTGAGAATTTCTACACTATTCAATATGCCGCAACAGCATGACGTCATCATTATTGGTGCGGGACCAGGCGGATCATCTACCGCATCTTTCCTCGCAAAGAGAGAGATCGATGTCCTGTTGCTCGATCGCGCAACATTCCCCCGTGACAAGACCTGCGGGGATGGATTGACGCCGCGCTGTGTCGCTATGCTGGAAGAAATCGGCGTGCTTTCCGAGGTAGAAAAATATTCTCATCGCATCAACAGCGCACGCATATTTTCACCCAATGGAAAATTCGTCGAAGCGAAGCTGAAATCCCATGGAAAAATCCCGGATTACATGTTGGTCTCTCCGCGCTATCTTCTCGATAACACTCTCTGTCGCCAGGCAATTCAGCATGGAGCGAATTTTGCAGGTAACACCAAAGTCATCGACATACTGCAATGTGACAGCGGCGTCACAGTCATAGCAAAACAGCGGCGGCAGGAGGTTCATTTCGAAGCAAAAGTCGCCATCATCGCAACAGGAGCCAGCCTCAGCCTGCTAAAGAAAACAGGTTTTATTGAAACCATACCAGAGCCAATAATTGCTGCGCGTGCATACTATGAGGGTGTCAGGGAAATCAGTGACACTTTTGACTTTCACTTTGACGGCGTCGAGCTTCCCGGATATGGCTGGGTATTTCCGCTCGGAGAGGGTCGCGCCAACATCGGCCTGGGCTATATGCCTGGCGACAAAAACCGGGCGCCAAAGAATATCAAGAAGATGCTCAGGGATTTTGTCGAACTCCCATCATTCCACCCCATGCTCTCATCAGCCACTCCAACCTCGGAGTTCAAGAGCTATCCGATACGCACCGATTTTTCCACACTACGAACTTACCATGCGCGTACCATTTTGGTCGGAGAAGCCGCCGGGCTGGTCAACCCGCTGACAGGAGAAGGTATTGACTATGCACTGGAGTGCGGAAAAATTGCTGCACAGCATGTCGAGAGCTGGCTAAAAAATGATGACTTCAGTGAGTCGCGCCTCGCAGAGTATGACCAGGCGCTGCGCGACCAATACCAGCTGCTGTTTGACTTCTGCTCAAAAATCATCGACTGCTGTCTCAGACCCTTCACGCTCAACCTCATGATCCTTGCCGCAACATACAACAGTGAGATCAGGCAATCCCTGACAGATATTTTTCTCGGCAACCGGGCTCCCGCCACGGAACCCACGACATGGAACATCATCAAAAAAGCTGCCAGGGCTCTTGTAAAACGCTAAGGAAGCTCTGATCAAGTCGCTTCGCGCCTCCATCAGAGCATTCCCGCAAGTTTATCTACGGGGGAAGGGTTAACCATCAATGAGTTGCACTGAACGTTTTATTTGCCCTTCCCCCGAACCCCCATCCCATGGAGTTATTCAGAGATTCCCCAACTAACTATCAAGAGGGTTCTTTCCGCTTGTGGCCTGCCTGCTCCAACTCCTGCAGATACTGGCTCCACATTGCATCATAATTGGAACCCATCTTGTAGAGTGTCTCCCATGAGTAGATGCCGGTATTGTGGCCATCATCAAAATGCAGCACTACCGCGTAATTCCCAACCGGCTCGATACGCTCGATGTTAACGTTCTCTTTGCCGGTTTCCAGTTTGCGCTGATCGGGGGTATGCCCCTGTACTTCCGCCGAAGGGGAGTATACACGCAGAAACTCACACGGCAGGGAGAAGCGGCTGCCGTCATCAAAAGCGATATCAAGTACGTGTGACTGACGATGCAGGTTCAATTCTGTCGGTTTTGGTCCAGACATGGATTCGGGTCTCGGTAATGGTAATTGGTGCTATTTTACCCGCAGATTCGACGGATTAACCCCGTTATTCCTGCAGGCTATACTTCCGATGACGTGTCACGCCGAGTATTGCCATGGAAACCAGGATCAGGCATCTATCATAATCCTGCAAACCTGCTCGACCTGCTCTTCGCTGAGTCCCGGAAAAATCGGCAGCGACAGGGTTTCGGTGCAGAGTTGATCAACAACCGGCAGATCACCATGCTGGTAACCAAGATGCCGGTAGACCTGCTGCAGATGGAGTCCCTCCGGGTAGCATTGATTGGTTCCAATGTTTGCCGCGGTCAGCGCTTCCCTGAGCGCATCACGCCGTGGATGACGAATGGTGTAGAGGTTGAAGGCGTGACGACCTGATTTTGGCCGGGAGGGAGTGATCGCCTCCGAGCCTGAGAGGCGCGCATCGTACCACTCTGCGACCTGCTGCCTTAAAGTCATGTCGGCCTCGAATTTTTTCAGTTTGATACTCAACAGTGACGCCTGAATGGCATCCAGGCGGCTGTTGTAGCCAATCTCAGTATGCGTGAACGGGGCAACAGCACCATGGTTGCGCAGCTGTTTAAGATGCTCGAGTAGAGATTCATCACTGGTCGATATCAAACCACCGTCGCCATAACAACCC
>JAUVEG010000295.1 GCA_030594925.1 Gammaproteobacteria bacterium | reverse complement strand
TGATAAAATCGATGCGCATAGCAGCATCGAAAAAAGAGCAGATGGAGTCACTGTTTCACTCTCTGCCAAATCGGGTGATGGTGTAGATCTGCTGCGCGAACATCTGAAACAGAGCATGGGTTATCATGGAGAAGATGAAGGAGAATTCATCGCAAGACGGCGTCATCTGGATGCTATAAAGCGAGCGCTCACTTTCATTGAATCAGGTAAGTCTGCGCTTGAAAGCAGTCTCTCTGGTGAGTTGTTGGCAGAGGATCTCCGCCAGGCGCAGAATGCGCTTGGTGAGATCACCGGGGAGTTTACCGCAGATGACCTGTTGGGCGAGATCTTCTCCAGTTTCTGTATCGGCAAGTGAAAGCGGTATTTGCACCAGCGTGTGGATTTGTTTCTATACTATTAGTAACTAGCGATACCAAGTCTCAGACTGACAAGGCATGAAAAGAAACATTTTCTCTCGCCAAGGCGCAAAGCTTCCGCGTCCTGCTAACGCCCCTGACCTACATCCATGTAGGCCAAGACCGCAAAGGTTTTTCTTGGCGAGCTTTGCGCCTTGGCGAGAGTCATTATTGAAATTTGACTCATTCGCAAACATTTTACTGACTCAAGGATTCTAGGTATGGTTTCAGGGTCTGAGATCTCTTTACAATCACCGCAGACAACACCATGAAATGGTCGTGGAAAATAGCGCGTATTGCAGGCATTGACATCTATGTCCATGCAACTTTTTTCATTCTGATTGTATGGTTGAGCCTCATCTACTGGAAGGCGGGCGGAACCCTGCTGGCGGTTTTCAGCGGTGTTGGTTTTATCCTGCTGCTGTTCACCTCTGTTGTGCTGCATGAGTTTGGCCATGCCCTGACTGCAAGACGTTTTGGCATCAGGACACGCAATATCACCCTGCTACCGATTGGCGGCGTTGCCCTGCTTGAGAAGATGCCGGACGACCCCCGCGAGGAGATCATCGTCGCACTCGCCGGGCCGGCGGTAAACCTTGTTATCGCACTGCTGCTGTTTATTGTTTCAGGCGTCAATGGAGCCTTTATCTCTGCTGAACCGCTTGCACTGGCTGACGGCGGTTTCCTGCAGCGATTGATGCTGATGAATATTTTTCTTGCGTTGTTCAACCTGATACCGGCGTTCCCGATGGATGGCGGGCGCATACTTCGGGCCATACTGGCGATACGCATGGATCATGTCAGGGCGACACAGGTAGCGGCGTCGATTGGCCAGTCTATCGCATTGATGTTTGGTTTTCTGGGGGTTCTATACAACCCCTTTCTGATTTTTATCGCACTTTTTGTATGGATAGGAGCTGCAGCGGAGGCACAGAATGCGACATTGAAGTCGAATCTCTCCGGCGTCAAAGTGGGAGATGCGATGCAGACCAATTATGAAATTCTGGATTCGGATGAGCCGCTTTCGCGCGCCGTTGATCTGACACTCTCCGGTACGCAAAAGGATTTCCCCGTGTTATCCGGGCAAAAAGTGATTGGAGTGCTGGGACAGAGTGAACTGCTCATGGGGCTGAGCCATAAAGGTAAGCACTCACTAACGTCGGAATTCATGCAGCGCGATGTTCAGAGTGTCGAGAGTACGGAATCACTGCAACTTGTGCTGGAGCGCTTTCAGAATAGCGACTGTAAAATTATCGCTGTAACCGAATCCGGTAGTCTTGTGGGGATCATTGACCTTGAGAACATCATCGAGCTGTTGAAAATCCAGTCGGCAATGCATGAGAGAATAAGAAAGTAAGTGGCTACTATTAATCGAGTATTATTCTTAGAATTATGATCTGCTTAGCCTCTCGCAAAGCCGCAAAGCCCGCCAAGAAAACCCTTTGCGTCTCTGCGTCTTTGCGAGAGTCATTTCGAAATTTGATTCTTTTGTAAAAATGCTGGTCAATCTAGAAGTGACAGACCCTGCGTTTATTGAGATGTTAGAAAGTGGAGATTCGCGATGACCATGCAAGTCGAGTTTTATGGGGCAGCTGGTGAAGTAACCGGATCCTGTCATCTTGTTCGGATTGGGGATGCGCGTATTCTGCTCGATTGCGGCCTGATTCAGGGAAGTGCTAAAGATGAGGATCGCAACCGGGAGCCTTTTCCTTTCGATCCGGCGAGTATCGATGCGGTGATTCTTAGCCATGCGCACATCGATCACTCGGCGCGCATCCCTCTGCTCGTAAAACGCGGATTCAAAGGAGAAATATATGCGCAACAGGCAAGCTGCGATCTCTGCCGCACCATGCTCAAGGATAGCGCCTATCTGAATGAAAAGGAGACCGAGTGGCAAAATCGCAAACGTGAGCGCAAGGGACTCTCTCTGCTGGAGCCACTCTATACACAGGATGAGGTAGAGCAGACCTTTGGTCTGTTTCATGCGCTGGAGTATGGCAAGAAAATTGAAGTTGCTGCCGGAGTGACCCTGCGTCTCTCTGAAGCGGGGCATATTTTGGGTTCATCGATCATCGAGTTGTGGCTGCAGCACCATGGCGCGACACGCAAACTGGTTTTCAGTGGTGATCTGGGACGCTCCGGAATGCCTGTGCTTCGGGATCCGAAAATTATTGATGCAGCGGATTATGTCATTATGGAGAGCACCTATGGTGACCGCCTGCATCGCAGCTGGGATGAGACGCGGGAGGTGATCTTTGAGGTCTTCAACGAAGCGGTTCTATTTTGCAAGGGGTACTTCCTTTTACCGGCTTTTGCTGTCGGTCGAACCCAGGAGATTCTGTTTCTGTTTGCCAGGTACTATAAGGAGTGGGGAGTTGACCGCTGGAGGATTTTTCTCGACAGCCCCATGGCGATTGAAGCTACCGAGGCTTATGCTAAAAACA
>JAUVEG010000017.1 GCA_030594925.1 Gammaproteobacteria bacterium | reverse complement strand
CCACATTTGGAAAACGCTCTTTGAAACGGTTTTCAAAGACCTCCTTGTCTCTCTCTGGTGTTGTCTTCTCTGACCCCGCCTGTGCGGTCACTGCAACAGCAGCGACGACAGACAACAGCAGTAACTTGCCTGATAGTTTTTTCATATCTCTAATACCTGTATATACCGGTGTTAAAACATTGTTGAATTGCCGTTGATTCAAAGTGAATGAATAAACTCAACGACCTTGTCCAGATCTGATTCGCTCAAAATCCCGTATTTCCCGAAGAGCGGCATTGCCGTCTCGGAATTGCGCACAGAGGCATCTGCAATTTGTGCGCGCAGCACTTTTTTATCGGGATAGCGAAGTTTCATCTGCATCAGCGGTGGTCCGATATTACCTGCCGCCTCTCCTCCTTCAATCGCATGGCAGGCGAGGCAGTTGCCATCCTTACGCGTAAAGGACAGTTTCTTGCCCTCTTCCAACACCTTCTCGTCAGCGACGGCTGCAGTGGAGATGGAGAGGGTCCCGCCTAGAACAATCGCTGCAGCTGCAGCTATGCTGGTGAGTCTTGTACTCATGTTAATCATGTCTCCTCCGGGGGATAGATTGGACGCTGTTGCATGCATTCGAGATCTTTCTAAAGCACAGCGTCGAAATAACCTGATTGATTCATTATTTACTCGCCTCATCACTCGCCATAAAGCAACCGATGAGGAAAATAGCCAACTCGATTCTATCGTGATTCTGTCAAATAAAAATTGGGAGATGCTGGAAGGGGGATAGTGGTTTTCCACAATAGAGCAGCTTTTAACCACAGATGCACACAGATATTCTTACGCTTCAGAAATTCTCAATGCATCAATAGAGTATCAATATTTTCTCTCTACATTTAGAATTGCTGCTTACAGTTTTAATCTGTGTTTATCTGTGTGCATCTGTGGTTATTTAGTTGTTTTTAAGCAGATCCATCGCCAGTGACATGCGCATCAGGTCAGAGAGTGTCTTCGCCTGCATCTTCTCCATCACCCTGGAGCGGTGAACCTCGACTGTCGACTGGCTGATCTCCAGGTCATAGGCGATATTTTTATTGCGCATACCCTCGATCACCAGTTGCATCACCTCTTTTTCACGCGGCGTCAGCGTATCGTAGCGCGCCTCGATCTCCTGCAGGCGGGAACTCTCTCCACGCTGTTTTGCATCCATCTCGATGGCGCGGTGTACGCTGTCGAGCATTGCCTGGTTATTGAACGGCTTCTCCAGAAAATCGACTGCGCCGCTCTGTACTGCTCTGACAGCCATGGGAACATCGCCATGTCCGGTGATGATGATGACCGGCGGGTGTATTTTTTCAGCCGCAAGCCGTGCCTGCAGATCCAGGCCGCTGATTCCCGGCATACGCACATCAGTGACGAGACAGCCAGGCTGCTCACAATCAAACTGGTCGAGATACTCCTGCGCCGATGCAAAAGTCGCCACCTCGAGACCGACAGACTCCATCAGCAGTGTCAAAGCGTCGCGCACCACCTCGTCATCATCGACAATATAGACTGTTGGGGTATTACTCATGCGTTGCTTCCTCGTGGTCGAGCGGCAATGCAAAACGAAAAATGGCGCCCTCTCCTGATGATGAATCGAGATAGAGGTTTCCCTGGTGCGCCTCGATGATCCCCAGGCTGATCGAGAGTCCGAGTCCGAGCCCCTTCTTCTTGCTGGTAATGAACGGGTCAAACAGGCCGTCACGCATCTCGCTGCTGATGCCGGGGCCGCTGTCCTCAACACTCACGATGACGCTATGACTGCCGCCCATTCCTGTGGTAATGGCAAGCCTTCTGGTCTCAACATCGCTGTTCACCATCGCTTCGATTGCATTCTTCACGAGGTTCAGAATCACCTGTTCGATCTGGATTCGCTGCGCCATGACTTTTTTGATGGATCGATCAAGATTCCGTTGAACTGTTACACCAGCCTTGCGCACCTCGGGTCTCAGCAGCATCAACACCTCCTCGATCAACTCATTGAGGTCAAGCGGGCAGCGCTGCGGCTGCTCCTTGCGCACAAACTGCCTTAGCTGACGAATGATTTCACCGGAACGCTCCGCCTGGTGGCCAATCTTCTCCATGATGTCGGCCAGTTTCTCATTCGAGATATTGCCGGACTCCAGCATCTGAATCGATGCATAGGCATTGGTTGCAATCGCCGTCAGCGGCTGATTGAGCTCATGGGCGATGCCGGAGGCCATCTCCCCCATGGTATTCAGCCTCGCCATGTGCGCAAGTTCCGTCTGATGCCTGCGCGCCTCCTCTTCGGCCTTTTTGCGTTCACTGATGTCGCGAAACACGACAACACTGCCGACCGTCTCTCCCTTGTGATCCTGCATCGGCGTGCTGCTGTATTCAACCGGAAAACCTGATCCATCCTTTTTCCAGAAGAGATCATCCTCCACAAAACGCGGCTCATTGGATTGAAAAGTCAGGTAGACAGGACACTCATCCGGCTTGTGTGGGGTGCCATCGACATGTGTATGATGCAGTATCTGGTGCTGATTGTATCCGATTAAATCCTCCGCCTGCCAGCCTGTAATGCTCTTCATGGAGCGATTCACAAAGGTGCAGTTTCCTTCCAGGTCGACGCCGTAAATGCCGTCACAGACCGAGTCCAGCACCAGGTCATGCTGGTGCTCCAGGTAGAGATTGGATTTTTTCAGCTGCCGGTTGAGTCTTGAGACCCAGGTGCTCATCACTGCCATCATCATCAGGAAAGTCAATGCCATCAGCAGCCATCTCCAGTAGCGCTCTATGGCATCCAGCAGCGTGAAACGGTGCTGTGGATCATAGGGGGGGAGCTGCAGATTCCTGAAGAGTTCATGCACGTCCTGATAATCCAGCGGCACTGTCCAGCCGGCATAGTGGAAATTTCCCGCAGGGCGTGAGGCTTGCATATTCAGCAGGGCGACGGCCACCTGCCTGGCCAGCTGGTTGGATGTATGCTGAAGTTTGCTGAAGGGCCATTCGGGATAGAGATGCGTGCTGTGAAGGTATGTAAAACCGTTCTGATAGGGATTGATGATTTTGAAATCTTTTAATTCGATATCTCCTTTATCAGCCATTCTCTCCAGAATATTGGTGCGCACAGTTCCTATATCGAACTCCCCCTGTTTGACCGCCATCACCACCTTGTCATGGGTGCCGCCAAAAGCCAGTTCGGTGAAGTCTTCATAGGGAGAGAGCTGTGCTTTTTTCATCTCCCCCCAGGCCATCTGGAAGCCTCCCAGCGAAGTCTCGTCAACCGCTATCAGCGAATGCCCTCTGATATCAGCAAGCCGGTTGATATCGCTGCGATCAGCGCGGGTAAAAATCACGCCACCAAACACGTTCAGAGGACGCTCTTGCGTCCCGTTGTCGAGTGTCACAATACGTGAAATACGGTAGCGCACCTCAAGGTTGACATAGATCCCGGAGTTGACCAGCAGAAAATCAATCGCAGCATCCTTGACGGCAGGTTCAACCTCATCAAAATCAAGGGGGATGACCTCGAATTTTTTCGGATGCAGAGCATAGCTGAGATAGTTGGCGGTCGAGCCCCACATCTGATGGGTCACCGCATCGCCGCGGTGACTGAGCACACCAATACGGATAATTTCCCCGCTCGCGTGGACCAATCCTGATGCGATGAGCAGCAGTAGTGAGAGGGAGATGTTGGCTGCAAATAGATGGTATTTTCGGTTTGTCATAGCTACTCCCTCTAGATGGGGAGGTTTTAGGTTTTAGGTTTTAGGTGATAGGGATGTAGGGTGCAATAAGCGGATCGCATTGCGCCCTACATGCCGCACGAAATTTTCTTTACAATTTTGTATCAGATTTACAGAGAAAAAGACCCCACCTCGCGTTCTTTACCGGAGTATAACGCGAATAGACGCTGCAGGCGCTTTTTGAAACTCCCCGCACGAAACAACATCAGGATAAGGAAAATTGCCACATAGAGTCCGGGCTCACGGTAGTCAGCCTTGACCAGCCACAGAAAGTGAATAACGCCAAACAGCCCAGCCAAATAGACCCATTGATGCAATGCCGTCCAGTGCCTGCCGAGGCGGCGCATCATGCCCCTGGTTGAGGTAATCGCAAGCGCCAGCAGAATCAGGAATGCCATAAAACCAAGGGTAATGTAGGGCCGCTCGAGGATATCGACACTGATCTCCATCCACGAAAAACCACGATCCAGCCACAGGTAGACGGTGAAATGCAGCAGCGCATAAAAAAAAGCATAGAGACCCAGCATGCGGCGAAAGCGCAGCAGCCATCCCCGGCCGGTGAGCTTACGCAGCGGGCTGATCGCCAGCGTTATCAGCAGCAGACGTATGCTCCAGTCTCCGCTGCGATACAGCAATGCCTCAACCGGATTGGCGCCCAACTGTTGCTGTACGGCATCCCACAGCAGCAGCAACAGCGGAACCAGACACAACAGGAACAGCAGCGGCTTGCCAATGACAATGATCTTGTTCACAGCTCTCATCTTCCCGGTAATCCTTGATTGGTCAACATCATTACACGTGAGTAAAATTCCAAAAACGACTCTCGCAAAGACGCGAAGCTCGCCAAGAAAAACCTTTGCGATCTTGGCGCCTTGGCGAGAGAAAATGTAACTTCTCAATAACTCCGTGGTGGATAACACCCCATAGGATGTGCCGAGCTTGCGAGGCGCATCGATTCGGTGCGGATTTTGATGCGCCTCGTTCCTCGGTACATCTTATGTATGATCGAACGCACGGGGTTATTGAGAAGTTACGAGAAAATCATCTTTTTCATGCCTCGTCAGCCTAAAACCTGATCTCGCTAGAAATTCTTCTTCAGATTCATTCCAGCATAGAGCGACGCAACTTCATCCGCATAGCCATTGAACATCCTGGTCTTCTCCCGGCCGGAAAATATGCCGCCTCCCAGAATGCGATGTTTTGCCTGGCTCCAGCGTGGATGGTCGACCTTCGGATTGACGTTGGCGTAAAAGCCGTACTCATCCGGCGCTTTGCTGCTCCATGTAGTTGGCGGCTGCTTTTCAGAAAAAGAGATTTTGACAATCGACTTGATGCTCTTGAACCCATATTTCCACGGAACGACCAGGCGCAGCGGAGCGCCATTTTGATTCGGCAGCACCTCCCCGTACAAACCTGTGCTCAGGATAGTCAGCGGATGCATCGCCTCATCCATACGCAGCCCTTCACGATACGGCCAATCGAGTCCGGAGTACCTATGATTGGGCATGCGCTTAGGATCATGCAGGGTTTCGAACACCACATATTTTGCTTTAGAGGTTGGCTGGAATCGCTTCAGAAGATCGCCCAGCGGAAATCCCACCCATGGAACCACCATGGACCATGCCTCGACACAGCGAAAGCGGTAGATGCGCTCCTCCTGGGTGAACGTTGAGAGCAGATCCTCGATATCGATTTTTCCCGGCTTCTCACACTCGCCATCGATTTTGACAGTCCAGGGGCGTGTCTTGAACTTACGCGCCGTCTTTGCCGGAGTCGACTTCCCATGACCAAATTCAGTAAAGTTGTTATAGGTTGTAATCCACTCATAGTCGGTAATTTTTTCATCGACACGATATTGACTCGGATGAAGATTTGCAATCGCTTTCAGTTTTCCAGGTTTGTCAGCAAGTGCAAGCGCCAGACCAGGCATGGCAAGCCCGGCGAAAGCGTATATGCCGTTTCTCAAAAATTCACGGCGTTGCTTATAGACCGACTGAGAGGTGATCCCGGATGAACGGATCCCCGATGTTTTCCTGATTAACATGATGATATTTCCTGACTAAAGTTATCAGTAATTATGATAGACCATCAATCAGGGGGAAATCTTCACAAAAGGATCACATTGGGGAGGTTTTAGGTTTTAGGTTTAACCACAGATGAACACGGATGCACACAGATATTTTGGCATCCTTCACCATGCCTTAAAACTAGTTTACACTTTTAGCCGTCAACCCGAGGGACGAGGGATCTAGTCGCACAGAGTATCAGGATCTCTCCTTCGTCGAGATGACAAACTGTAAACCGAAAATAAAGGATGCTCTTTTTTTCATCTGTGTTTATCTGTGTGCATCTGTGGTTCACGACGTCTCGAACCTTAAAATTCACCTCAACCCTAAAACATCCTGCATATCGTAAAGTGCTGGATCCTGCTGCATCAGCCAGTGCGCGGCGCGTACGGCGCCGTTTGCAAAGGTCATACGGCTGGATGCCTTGTGGGTGATCTCGACACGTTCGCCATCCTGTGCGAACCACACCGAATGCTCACCCACGACGTCGCCGGCGCGGATGGTTTCAAAACCGATGGTTTTACTGTCACGCTCTCCGGTGATGCCTTCACGGCCATAGACGGCGACCTCGTTCAAATCCCGTCCCAGGGCATCGGCAACGACTTCACCCATGCGCAGTGCGGTTCCCGACGGGGCATCGACCTTATGGCGATGGTGCGCTTCGATAATCTCGATATCGGCGCCCTCTCCCATGACGCGCGCCGCCACATCGAGAAGCTTGAAACAGAGATTGACGCCGACACTCATGTTCGGAGCAAACATAATGCCGTTTTTGTCGGCAACAGCCTGAATGCGCTGTTTCCCTGCATCATCAAAGCCGGTGGTTCCAATAACCATCTTTTTTGCATGCGCCTCACACACATCCAGATGGTGAAGCGTTGCCACCGGGGCCGTAAAATCAATCACCACATCAAAGTCATCCACCACCTCTGCAAGATTAGCGCATACAGAGACCCCCAGTTTCCCGATACCAGCCAGTTCTCCGGCATCGGCGCCAAGCAGAGTGCTGCCTTCACGTTCTGTCGCGGCACCGAGGGTCAAGGATTGATGATTGTTGACAGCTTCAATGAGTGTCTTGCCCATTCGGCCGGCTGCACCGACGACTGCTACACGGACCATAGTGATTACCAATTGAGTGAAAACTGCATGTTATCAGAAGCGTGATCAGAAGCCGTTTAAATTGCCTGTTTATGAAACTCTGATCGAGTTGCTACGCTCCTCAGCCAGAGCTTTCATGCAAGTTATTCTACGCAGGAGGGGTTATCTATCCATGGATTGCAATGTGCATCATTCCCCTTCCCCCGAACTCCCATCCTGGTTATATTCAGAGGTTGCTTTATTCATTGATGAGGGTCGAGTAGAATCGTTCTGAATATTAATTTTGGATATAGCCACATGCCCTACTTCGTCTACCGGATTCAGGAAAAACCCCGCAAACTGGATCACATGGAAACATTCTCCTCCTACAAGGAGGCCAAGGTCTACGTGCGTGAACAGCGCCAGCAGAGTAATGATGTTGAAAGCATCCGTATGATTTTTGCACGCAACGATATAGAAGCCGAAAAGCTGCTGAATACGCCACGCGAGGAGCGCGTGATTGGAGAAGATTAGAAAAAAAGTTGGCAGTTGGCAGTTGGCAGTTGGCGGAAAGAAAGTTTGCAGTCGTCAGTATGCAGTAAAAACAAAACACAAGATACAGATTGCAGTTAATAAGCTTGCAGCTGGTAATGACTCGATTAGAGTTCTGCCAACTGACGACTGCAAACTTTATTTTCCTGCCAACCAGTGCCTCAGAATCAACCCGAGCCTGCTGCTGTAGCCCATCTCGACAAAGCGGATCTCTCCTGCAGCATCAATAACAAAAGTCGCTGGAACCGCCTGAACACCCCACTCCTGTGAGATTTGACCACTTTCGTCATTGATCACCTCGAAGCTCAGGCCGCTCTGCTTCATGTACGCCCGTACTGCCTCATTATCACCGGATGACATTGCCACGGTGATCATTTCGTAATCCCTGGAGAGTGACTGAATGCTCTCCTCCTCAAGGGAGCAGATCGGACACCACTCCGCCCAGAAGTGCACAAATAGCGGTTTGCCAAGATGCTCGCTAATTTCAAAGTGCGAGCCATTAAGTGTCGTCGCGGAAAGTAGCGGCGCAGGGCCTGAGACCGCATCCCTGGTGCGCCACAGATTGACACCGACGATAATCGCCACTATCAACAGACCCTGCAGGAAAATCCGCCACAACCGAGAGAGTTTAGAATTTCTTTTACTCTTGAATTTCATAATGTTATGAAATATTTATTATCTCATTTCTATATTCTGGAAACAGCAGATCCGCTCTGCCCCCGTTCACGGCGATCTCAACCAGACCACATGAATTGACATACCAGAAGGGCACTCCCCTCTTGACGGCATCAAACCTTGGGGCCCAGGATAGCAGGCTGTCAGCAATACGAATTTTTGCTGAGCAATCAACCTGCAGGCCACGCAAACCGCTGAACAGATTTCCAAAATGATCGACATAAATAATCTCATGCAGATCTTCACTCCATGCCATCCCAATATCTAATTTACCTATCTTTTTCATTGCAATAAATTGTTTTTTCGATATTTTTGCTGCCACTGAGGCAAACAGATCGCGCCCATGAAATGTTTGCGACTCCCCTCGGGGTTGCTGCAGTATCTGGTAAATGCTCATCTCGCTGCGCTGATGAAAGAGTGCTGCAAAGAGTCCGTTATCCGGGCCGACAAACCATTGTCCCTGTGACTCGACCACAAGCGGCCTGCGCTCACTGCCTACACCTGGATCCACGACACACACAAACACGGCCTCATCAAACTGGTTCGCCAGGGCAGCAAGAAGATAACCTGCTGATTTTGGATCGCATGCAGGAGCATCTGATTGCAGATGTATCACAGAGGCGCTAACAGACTCCCGCTTGATCGCCGCCTCCATCTGCCCAAGATAGGGGCCGGCACTCCCAAAATCGGTAAATGTCAGAATGGTGTTCATCTGGTTGGCCATACTATTTTCATGCAATCGATGCAAAGCAGCACTGCGGATGACCCATGTCAATTGACTGAGTGCGCCAATACTCTACAATATTAATCAATCAGTATTAAGCTATATTACACTTGGCCAGGATAATCCAGCACAATGTCACTCACCTACTCCGCTCCCGCCGTCTCATTAACCCTGAAAATCATTGAATCCAGTGGAGTTGACCCGGACCCGCTGATGCGCAAACTGCGTATCGATCCGCAAAAAATTGACGATCCCAACGCCCGCTTCCCCTACAAACGTATCGATACATTATGGGCTGAGGCTGCAGCGCTCATCGATGATCCCTGCTTCGGTCTCAAAGCCGCCGAATACTGGCACCCTTCGCACTTGAGCGCCCTGGGTTACGCATGGTTGAGCAGTTCCAGCCTGCGCACAGCGCTGCAGCGCTTCGCCAAGTATATGCGCATGCTCACAGAGGGTGCAGCCTTCGTACTTGAAGAGCAAGGCGAAGAGCTATCCATCGTTTTGCATTACAACGCCATATCCCGGCAACAGCCAACACGCACAGATTCCGCCATGGCCATGCTGGTCGCCATGTGCCGGGCCAACTATGGCACTGAATTCAACCCTGCATCTATCTCCCTGACCCATGCAACTCCCGGCTGTTCAGGCAAGTATTACGAACTGTTTCGCTGTCCGGTCAATTTTGATGCCCCCGACAACAGATTCACCCTGACGCTGGAGTCAGCAGACAAACACCTGCAGGGCTCAAACCCGCTGCTGTCGACACTGCACGACCAGTACATGATCAACTACCTGGCTCAACTGGACCACACCAATATCCAGGAGAGAGTCAGAGCGGCAATTATCCAGCTATTACCCGATGGCAACATCAATGACTACAAGGTGGCGGAAGCGCTCTATATGAATGTCAGAACCCTGCAGAGAAGACTGCAGAAAAAACAGACAACCTTCAAGACCCAGTTAAACAGCGTACGCCAGGAGTTGGCGGATCGCTATATTCGCGACAGCAGCAAGGGTTTCGCAGAGATCTCCTATCTGCTCGGTTTCTCCGAGATGAGCTCCTTCTCCAGAGCATTCAAACGCTGGACCGGAGAGACACCATCCCACTACAGAGAGGGCTAGTACTCTCCAATGACGGCTGAAGCTATTACCCGCCTCCCCGATCTGAAACTACCGCAAAAACCCGCCGAAAAACTGGCGCTTGGGGCTGTGCGTGGCTGCGCCTCATCGCTGCTGCTGGCACAGGCGCGCAGTAAACACCGTGGATTGATCATTGCCATCACCGATGATGTGCAGCAGGCGCTGCGTCTGCAACAGGAGATGCGCTTTTTCACAGCCGGGGAACGCGGCCATATCCTCACCCTTCCCGACTGGGAAACCCTGCCCTACGATATCTTCTCACCGCTGCCAGAGCTGGTGTCACAGCGCCTGAGTGTGCTGCACCAGCTGCAGCATCTGAAAGATGGCATGCTCATCGTTCCCGCCACTACCCTGATGCAGCGTCTGGCGCCGCCGGGCTATGTACAGCAGCAGTCACTGATGCTTGAAAAAGGCCAGCTGCTCGATCTTGAAGAGATGCGTCAACAGCTGGAGCAGAGTGGCTATCGTTGTGTTTCACAGGTGTTTGAACATGGTGAATTTGCAGTGCGCGGCTCGCTGCTCGACCTGTTTCCAATGGGCAGCCTGCATCCCTATCGCATCGATCTGTTTGATGACGAAATCGACTCGATTCGCACCTTTGATAGTGAAACCCAGCGAACCCTGGAGAAAATCGATGCCATTCACATGCTGCCGGGACGCGAATTTCCTACCGACGAGGCAGCCATCAGCCGATTTCGTCAGCGCTATCGCCAGACATTCGACCAGGATCCAAACAGCAGTCTGATCTACACCGAGGTCAGCAATGGCAACATGCCCGGCGGCATCGAATACTACCTGCCGCTCTTTTTTGACGCCACGGCAACTCTCTTCGATTACCTGCCGGAGCAGACGCTTGCCATCTACCAGGCAGATCTTGCTGACAAGGCGGAGCAGTTTACCGACACCATTGCGCAGCGCTTTGAACAGCGCAGACACGATGCAGAGCGCCCGCTGCTGCCGCCTGCGAGTCTCTATCTTGACGCTGATGCGCTGCGAGCCGCACTGAAGCCCCTGCCGGGAATCATATGGCAGGCGACACAACTGCACCAGCGGCGTAAAGGCTTTTCCGCCTTTGACAACCTCGACTGCAAATCGCTGCCGCCACTGGGATTCAATGCCCGTGCGGAGCGTCCCGCCGGTCTGCTGGAAGATTTTCTCTCCGCATTTTCAGGACGGGTGCTGTTCACAGCAGAGAGTGCAGGCCGCCGCGAACACCTGCTTGAGAGTCTCGCCGGCTTCCGCCTGCGTCCGAAGATTGCAGAAAACTGGCAGGCGTTCCTGCATGGTAGTGAAACTCCCTGCCTCAGTGTAGCGCCTGTGGATACAGGCATTGTTATCGACGACATCGCCATCATCCCTGAAACCGCGCTGCTTGGTGATAGGGTTCGACAGCCGCGCCATCGCAAACGCAAAACAGACGCCGAGCAGATCATTCGCAACCTCACCGAGCTGCATGAAGGCGCACCGGTGGTGCATGAAGAGCATGGCGTGGGACGCTTTCTCGGCCTGCAGAGCATCGATGTCGGTGATGACAGCCAGGAGTTTCTGGCGCTCGAATATGCCGGCCATGACAAGCTCTATGTACCAGTCTCTTCACTGCAGCTGATCAGCCGCTACTCGGGTGCTTCACCGGAGCATGCGCCGCTGCATAAGCTCGGCAGCGGGCAGTGGGAGAAAGCCAGGAGCAAGGCGGCAAAGCGCGCCTTTGACGTCGCCGCCGAGCTGCTGGAGATCTACGCCCGGCGTGAAGCTGCGCAGGGGTTTGCCTTCCCGCCTGCCGGAGATGACTACAACACCTTCGCCGATGCCTTTGAGTTCGAGGAGACGGATGACCAGGCGAATGCCATCGACGCCGTTCTGGCAGATATGCAGTCGCCCCGTCCGATGGACCGCGTGGTGTGCGGCGATGTCGGCTTCGGCAAGA
>JAUVEG010000176.1 GCA_030594925.1 Gammaproteobacteria bacterium | reverse complement strand
GCAATACTCCTACCTG
Organism: Gammaproteobacteria bacterium; assembly: GCA_030594925.1. Classification (GTDB taxonomy): domain Bacteria; phylum Pseudomonadota; class Gammaproteobacteria; order Chromatiales; family Chromatiaceae; genus Sva-25. The sequence continues at coordinate 4,191 of JAUVEG010000176.1, read as the reverse complement.
GATGGTGACATTCTGATCTTCATGAACCTCGAGGATTACTCGCAGTATGGACTCAACCGGGAAGATCTCGAGGGACAGCTTGAGTACCTGGTCGAAGGAATGGAGGGTATTCTGGCGCTGCTGGTGGATGGCGAGATCATTGCCGTCGAGCTGCCGCAGTCAGTCGGCCTGGTGATCGCGGATACCACGCCCGGCGTCAAAGGCGCCACGGCAACAGGCAGAACCAAACCGGCAACGCTGGTGACGGGGCTCGAAATCCAGGTTCCCGAATATCTCGAGAGCGGAGAGCTGGTCAAGGTCAATACCACCACCGGCAGTTTCATTTCACGTGCATGAAAGAAGTATACTGGTGGTTTCTCAATAACCTTGCACATGATCGCGGTCGGAAGACCGCTCCTACAACAAGGTGTTGATCCGAGTGTAGGAGTGGTCATCTGACCACGATTGTATAGTTGAAAAATGGAATCAGAGACGCCTACAACTGAAGTCAAAAGCAAATCACAAATCAAGCGTGAATTGCATCTCCTGCATGATCTCGGCAAGCAGCTGGTGGCGTTGTCAGATTCCCGGCTGCGCACGCTGGGTCTGACAGATCCGCTGCATACGGCAATCACGGACGCCAGGCGTTTCAAACGGGGGGCGCTCAAGCGTCAGCTGCAATATATCGCCGGTTTGATGCGTGAAGTGGATGCGGCAGCCGTGCAGCAGGCGCTGGATGGTTTCCATCGTCCGCAGCAGCAGGAGGTCGAGGCGCTTCACGAGGTTGAGGCGTGGCGCGATGCGCTGCTGGCCGGGAACGACGCCCTGCTGGATGAGCTGGTGAGGCGTTTTCAACATGTTGATCGCCAGCATCTGCGCCAACTGGTGCGCAACGCAAACCGGGAGCAAAAATCAAACAAACCGCCAAAGTCCGCACGGGCATTGTTTCGCGAACTCTCCGCGCTGCGCTCGGAGAAGCGTAATCCTTGAGCGATCAGCAGCTTTACAAATGAATCAAATTTCAATAATGACTCTCGCCAGGACGCAAAGCTTCCGCATCCCTGCTCACGCCCCTGACCTACATCCATATAGGCCAAGCTCGCCAAGAAAAACCCTTTGCGTCTTTGCGGCTTTGCGAGAGATAAAGAGTAAATACGCCCTTCGAAAGTCCATCATCAATCCCCCCCGGCCCCCCTTTGTTAAAGGGGGGGGCATTAGTCTCTTACTCTGTAAATCTTATGCAAAATGTCAAAGAAAATTTCATGCGTGGCGTAGGGCGTCAATAACCAACGGGCATTGCGCCGCATGGAAAGGTGCAATGCGCTCCACTTATTGCACCCTACATCTCTTATTGCTGCTCGCATGGGCGCAGCCCGGCTGGTGCGCGTCTGATGGCGGATTGACCTACCTGAACAAACTGCGGGTCCAGGCGGGAATGACGACCCTGCAGCAGCAACCGGCATTGACCCGCGCGGCGCAGAATCACGCCGATTATCTGGCGAAAAACCACTGGAGAGATGGATCGCAAGCGCTCCATTCAGCGCATCATGAAGCGCCGGGTAACAGCTTCTTTACCGGCATAAAGGTGGCGCAGCGGGTGCGCCATGTCGGCTATCCGCATGATGCCGTGCTCGAAAACGTCAGTCAGGGATCTCCCGATATGCAGGTAGAGAGAGCTATCGATGGTCTGATGGGCGCTATCTATCATCGATTTACTTTTTTGAATCTTGCCGTGGACGAGATAGGCATCGGTTCAGCCGATGGTGTACGGGTATTTGAACTCGGGCGTTCGGATCTGCGCGGGTTGTGTTCAGGTAGCGGTGAGGAGGCGCTCTTTACAGCGCCGGTCTATTGTCTCGACAGACTCGTCAGCGGCAGCTACCACGATAAACTGTGCGGGCAGATTCCTTCCCGGGCGCTCTACCAGGAGCCGTGGCATGAAAGCTGTTCAAACACGGCGCGTCTCGATGCCGGCTATATGCAGAAGTTTTGTCAGCAGCCTCCGGCAGCTGCATTGATGCAGGGGGCGGGGCGTTATTACAACCTGTGTGATGGCAGATGGAGGGTGCGCAAGAGCTGGTTTGACACACTCTGTGCAAATCCCCCTGCGGCTGCCCGCTATCGTCAAAGCGGCCGTTACTTCACCATTTGTGACAGCAAAACCAGGGTGAGTGAAAACTGGTACAGGGATGTCTGTTCGCAGGCGCCGGAAACAGCCATCTACACAGAGTCAGGAAGCTATCGGCTCTTCTGTACAAACACACCGCAGAAGGTGCGCCCTGAATATATGCAGCAGCAGTTGAGTGACAGGCAGCTGCAGAATCCCGAGCTGGTTTTATGGCCTCCGGATGGAGCCGGGGATATCCCTCCCGCATTTTTTGAAGAGGATCCGGACCCATTGCCGGACTTCTCGGTGTCAGGCTATCCGCTCTCGATCCAGGTCAATCCCGCCATCTGGAAAAAGGCGGCGCTGGTCAGCTTCATGTTGTATCGAAAAGCCGGAGATGAGTGGGTTAGCGTCGACATCCTGCCGCCGATGAACAAACAGAATGATCCCAATGGCCATTTCAGCGAGCATCAGTTTGCTCTCTTTCCGGTGGCGCGACTGCAGTGGAAAAGTCGTTACAAAGCAGTTGCAGAGTTGAAGCTGGATGGTGAGCGGCGTCACCTCGAATGGTCTTTCACCACCCGTGATCCGGGAGCAGAGCTGATCGATCTGAGTGCGAACAACGTACCGCGAAGACTCAACGTCAACCAGGACTACATCCTCTACTGGCCGGTGCGTCATGGCGCCCATCGACCGGCGACCAGCGAGGTGAGAAGCAGATACCTTCAGGGTACTGATATGCAGATAACGCTGATCGATCCGGATACGGTTAAATTGCGCGTAGAGGCAGAGGTATGCGCAAAGGTGGCCGTGGAGTTTTCCAGGGATCGCAAGGCAGAGTTCCAGTTGACAGGTTGCCGCTAGGGCGACATATTTTTTCCATCGCGGCCAGAAGGCCGCTCCCACACCAGTCGCCGGATATACATTGTAGGAGCGGCCTTCTGGCCGCGAAATCAGGGATGTGACAATAACCCCTCCTCATGCTCATGACAATTTCTCTTTCCGTAAGAAAACCCCGGCGATTCTCATCTATACTAAAGCAACCAGCTTCCCCTTTGGAAAAGAGGGATTGAGGCGAATAGCTTCCCCCTTTGGAAAAGGGGGATTGAGGGGGATTCCAGCATGAAAAAAATAACCATCATCGGCGCAGGGCGCGTGGGGGAGACCAGTGCGCAGATTCTGGCCGAGCAGGAGTTATGCAGTGAGGTGGTGCTCATCGATATCCGCGAGGATGCACCCCAGGGCGTGGCGCTGGACATCTTTCAGACCGCGCCATTTTTTGATTTCGATACCATTGTAACCGGCAGCAATGATCCCGCCGCCATGCAGGACTCCGAGCTTGTGGTCATCACCGCCGGAGTGCCGCGCAAGCCGGGGATGTCGCGTTCGGATGTGCTGCACACCAATATCGCCATACTGGATGCTATTCTGGATGACGTGCTGCGCTATGCGCCGCAGAGCATGCTGCTGCTGGTGAGCAATCCGGTGGATATTCTCACTTACCATGCGTGGAAGCGCACCGGCTGGGATCGCTCCCGCATCCTTGGCCAGGCGGGGGTGCTGGACTCTTCGCGCATGGCCGCATTTATCGCCATGGAGACGGGTTTCTCGGCGCTGGATATCACCACGATTGTACTCGGAGGGCACGGCGATACCATGGTTCCGCTGCCGCGTTTTTGCACCATCAATGGAATACCTGTTTCGCATTTCATCGATGATGAAACTATGCAGCAGATCATCGACAGAACCCGTTCGGGTGGCGCCGAGATCCTGGCGCTGCGCAAGAACTCCAGCGCCTATGACGCCCCCGGCGCCTCTGTGGCCACCATGGTGGATGCCATCTGTCACAACCGCCGGCGCATACTGCCGACGGTTGCCATTCTCGATGGTGAGTATGGTGAAGCCGGTCTGGCGATGGGCGTGCCCTGTGTACTCTCCCGCAGCGGCATCGGGAAGATTATCGAGATGCCGTTGAATAAAGCCGAACAGCAGTTGTTTCGTGATTCCTCCGCAGCAGTGCGAGCGGATATCGAACGGCTGTGAGTAAATCAGGTAGAATAGAACTCTTCTTCATTGCGAGGGCTGAGTCATGTCTGACACAGTTA
>JAUVEG010000221.1 GCA_030594925.1 Gammaproteobacteria bacterium | reverse complement strand
CTGGCTTATCAGTTGATCGAGTTCACGGTCGATCTTGATACGAATCTCATGTTCAATTTTAACATTCAGATTGATCGTAATGGGCTTATCAGGCGCTTCGACCTTGACTGTCGGCGAACAGCCGCCCAGCATAGCGCTGATCACGATCAGAGAGGGTATTTTGTATCTGCATTTCATGCTTGATCGTAGCCTCACTGTTTGTAGGTTTGCCGTACTCTCTTGTCAATGCGTTCATTCAGTCCATTCACTGAACGCAGACTCTCCAGCAACGACAGAATATTCTGATCAAGCGTCAGATTCAAATGCACCGGGTGCTCCTTAAACTCCTGCGGACTCTTCCCGATGAGCTGCATCTTCATCAGCAACTGACCGTCGGTTTTGTATTCTGTCTCTGCATCAAGCACATCATAGCGGAAATCACGCAGCAGATTCAGCAGAATTTCACTTTGCAGCGAGGCGGATTTCAGCACCTTGCCCTTCTCATCCGGAACATAGCTGATGGTTCCTCCAGGTTTGTCAGCGCGAATGCGTCCTTTGCGCACGCTCACCCCTTTCGGACCAAGACGCACAGGAATCGTGCCGCTCACCTTGCCGGCGGCATTCAGCCCCGCAAATCCATGCAAACGGACAATCTCCGCAATATCGAGGTGATGCAGCGCCAGCGTAAAATCATGGTTGCGGCGATTCAGATCAATGCGCATGCGCTTTCCCGTCACCCTTCCTTTCAGCAGAGACAGTTTGAGATTGGAAAAAGTCATCACCGGTTTTTTTGCTTTTTTCGGCCACTCCAGCCGCAGCGATGCAGACAGGCCACTGATTGGCACACCAATATCGATCAGTTTGATGCTGATTTTTTTCGCCCTGCCTTCGATTTTCGGGTAGAGATCGAACTTGAAGTCGGTGTTCAATCCGGAAAAATAGACCTCGGCATAGCGCCCGCCTCCTTTGCTGACACTGATGTCGACACGGCTCTCCTGCAAACCGCCATCCCATGCAACAGAACCATCAAATTTAGCCGTGCCTGTCGCAACAAGGAGCTCCTGCGGCCATGCTGTGGTGATCCGCTTCATCGCGCGGCCCAGTTTTTCCAGACTCTGCGCCTTGCTGTTGAAGCTGAGCGTTCCTGCCCCCTGCTGCAGTGATTGCTCTATCTTCAGGCGCAACCCGGTTGCAGTCGCCTTGTAACGCGTGGTTGCATCTATTGTCAACAACTTGCCGTCGACTTCAAATTCCCCCTGAGTGCTGCCAAATGTATATGCAGATTTATCTGATTTCACTGTCACTGCAGGCATTTTCACATCTCCGCTCAGGTTTTGACGCAACGGATAACTCCAGCTATCGGACTTCAGTTCAATAGAACCGGCAGCAAGCGCCATCGCACTCGAGGCCACCCCCCGGTGTTCAATTTCAAAGCGGTTTTCGCCGAAAGACCAGAGCACATCACTGCTATCATTAGCGTTACTGTTCAGCGAAAAATTCTGTGTTTTTGTGCTCTTCATCTGCATTGACTTCACACTGACATCCTTGATCTGCATGCCGCCGGATTGAAGCTGAGCCCCCGCATCGAGCTCTCCAGTGAGATCATCATCTGTGACATCCACTTTCCCACTGGCAATGAAACGAGCCTTCCTGATATTGAGATCGCCACGAGAGATGCTCGCCGAGCGCAAATCCACATCCCCATGAAGCGCTGATACAGGCCGACTCTCCTGCCAATAGACCTTGCCCATCGATTGCAACTCCACTCCGGCGAATTTCGTCCGCCCAAACTCCACCTGTTGCACTTGCCCGCTGATTTCATATGGCGTCATCTGCGTGAGCGGAAAACGCCACTCACCATGATTGAGATCGAGGCTTCCCGCCCCTGTCTTTACGGAACCGGCATTAACACCCTGGTGATTAATAACAACCCGGCTTGCCCCCATGACCCATCCGGAACCGCTCTGCCATGCAAATGTCTGTTGCTGCGTGGAGTTCATATCGACTCTCTGCAGCAGCACATCCTGATATTTGAACTGTCGTGCATGCATTTGCAACCCGGAATCAAACACCCCCTGCAGTCCACTCTCATTGATAACAAAATGCGCGGTAGAATTTATTTTCAACTCTTCACTGGTAATGGGACCGCGCTTCAACCCATACAGAGTCATGCTGCTCGCCGTCTCAATCTGCACGCTGCGCTGATCCTGCTGCAGTTGAATCTCCCCCCGGGCTGACAAATCGGCCCGTTGCAGCTGCAGCGTCTCATCATTGACCTGCTCAAGCATGCCGTCGAGCTCAAAACCAACCTCCAGTTTATCAAAATCCGGCACCAGGGAGAGTGTCACATCCATCTGCGCCTGATGCGGTGGAAACGGGATCTGAAACAGAGCGCCCCAGGCGCGCAGCTCCTGTAGATTCGTATGCAGCCTGATTGTCAGTGGGGAACTCTTTTGCAGCTGCAGTGTTGCACTCAACACAGGCTGCTGATCTCTGTCAGTCGCTTCGAGCAGCCACTCTCCCCCGCCACGCTGCTGCAGTTGCAGAAAACGCTGATGCTGCTGTTGAGGAAACAGCAATATCTCCCCCTGCAGCAGATTATCCCTGTTACTGAAATTCAGCTGTACGCTCAGCAGTGGGTTGGCTTGCTCACCCCTGTAAACAGCGAAGTGCGCAACTGCGGCTTGCCGCACAGGCACCCGTCCACGCCAGTCCTCATCCAATAGTGTGCGTAGCTGACGCAACTGCTGCATAACAGAGTGCGATCCGGAATCCGGCAAATGAACCTCCATGCTCCCAATCTCCAGGCTATTAATATAGCCGGAAAGCAGCTCTCCAGGCTGATACCCCAGCCGAACCTGACTGAGCTTGATCAACATGCCATCTTCAGCTGAGCGCAGCTGCATCCCGCTGATGCTGGCGGCATTCAAGCCCAGAGAGGTCACTCTCATACTCTGCAACTCGAAACCAGCCGAGGCGAAGCGTGCTTCCAGCTGATCACGCAATATCCCCGGCAGGTTGAATAAAAGCGCCGCAACCAGAGTGCAAAAAAGAAGCACGGCGACCAACAGGTAGGATTTTTTTCTGTTCACACAGAGATAATACTTGAACAAGTGGCTAACTACTTACAAAATGGCAAAACTATCTAACATCTCAATAACTCCGTTCTGCTAGGCAGGGTTGGGATTTGCTTTTCAGGGCTGTATAAAACAGGGATGTTTTATCAGAGCGTACAGGGATGTATTCACAGCGGCGCTGAAAAGCGGATCCCGACCCTGCACAGACTCATAAGAATGCACGATATTGAGAATTTGCAAAACTATTGATGCGGACAACTGCCATGCAAGATTATCAGCGCGACTTTCTCAACTTTGCTGTCGAAAAAGAGGTGCTCCGTTTCGGCGAGTTCACCCTCAAATCCGGACGGCTCAGCCCCTATTTTTTCAATACCGGCCTGTTTAACACCGGCAGCAGCCTGGCACAACTCGGCCGTTACTATGCCCGCGCAATTGTCGACAGCGGCATCGAATTCGACGTTCTCTACGGGCCGGCATACAAGGGAATCCCGCTGGCGGCAGTCACCAGCGCCGCTCTGTTTGA
>JAUVEG010000191.1 GCA_030594925.1 Gammaproteobacteria bacterium | reverse complement strand
TCTTGTAAGCGATCCCCCCATGCCACAACAATCCATCCAGGACTACAGTCGGCTGACCTCGAAACAGACCGGCATTCTGCTGATCTCGATTCTGATCGTCGCCCTGTGCGGCATCGCCTACGAGTTGATCATCAGCAGCGTTTCCAGCTACCTGCTGGGAAACAGCGTCTACCAGTTTTCGATGACCATCGGTTTTTTTATGTTCGCCATGGGTGTGGGTTCTTTTCTCACCAGGTTGCTTGGCGATGATCTGATCCGCAATTTCATCAGCATCGAGATCGCGCTCTCCCTGGTTGGCGGGGTGTGCAGCCTGTTGCTGATGATCGTCTTTCCCCAGGCGCGGGTGCTGTACGAAGCCGTGATGTACAGCCTGATTCTGATTATCGGCGCCCTGGTCGGCATGGAAATCCCCATCCTCACCTCGATACTTTCTCAGAAACAGAACATCCGCGACTCTATCTCCAATGTGATGTCATTCGACTATCTTGGCGCGCTGGTGGGAGCGGTCGCCTTCCCGCTGTTTTTGCTGCCCCATCTGGGCCTGATCCGCTCATCATTTGCCATCGGACTGATCAACAGCTTCATCGCATTGATCAATATCTATATGTTCCGCAAGTATCTCAGGCGCCCGCGGTTATTCATGGGGGCCGCCCTGTCGGTCACCGCACTGCTGGTTGCGTTTCTGCTGTTTGGCTCTGTGTTGACGCGTTTTGCCGAGAAGCATCTCTATTTTGACGACATCATCTATCAGCAGCAGACGCCCTATCAAAAGATCGTCGTCACCAGGTCTGCGGCCAGCGGGGATACCAGGCTCTACATCGATGGTCATATCCAGTTCTCCTCGCGTGACGAGTATCGCTACCATGAAGCGCTGGTGCATCCGCTGATGTCGATACCGGGCAGCAGGGAGCATGTCCTGATCCTTGGGGGAGGGGATGGCCTTGCTGCCAGGGAAGTCCTCAAGCACCAGGATGCCAGGACGATTCATCTGGTCGATATCGATCCCGAGATGACACAGATCAGCAGACAGCTGCCGGTGCTTTCAAGCATGAATGCCAACAGCCTGGATGATCCGAGACTCAAGATCTTCAACGATGACGCATTCTCTTTCATCAATCAGCCCGGAATCTTGTATGACCGCGTCATCATCGATATGCCGGATCCGCACAATGAAGCGATCAACAAGCTCTATTCACGCGAGTTTTACACCATGATTCGCAGGCGTATGACGCCTCAGGGTGTGCTGGTCACGCAAAGCTCCTCCCCTTTTTTCACACGCAAAACCTTCTGGTGTATCGAGCAGACGCTGGCCTCGGTATTTGAACATACGCTCAGCTACCACAACACCATTCCCTCATTTGGCGTATGGGGTTTCAACATGGCGCGCAACGACGCTCCTCTGCCGCGCGACTATGATTTTGAGATTCCAACACGCTACCTGGACAGAGCCGTCATGGATGCGGCGCTGATCTTCGGCAAGGATACGCAGAAACTGGCATCACCGGTCAATTCGATCCTGGAGCCGAAGTTGTACCAGCTTTACATCGATGATCTGAAAAGCTGATTTGATCTCATCGCGGTCAGAAGACCGCTCCTACAGTAAGTGACAATACCAAATGTGGGAGCGGTCTTCTGACCGCGATGGCTGTGATTGACTTCAATGCCCCGCATAGAGCGCATCAATCTCATCCTTATGTTGCTCACAGATAACACTGCGTTTCAATTTCAGGGTGGGAGTCAGCATGCCGTTTTTGACGCTCCACGCATCAGCAATCAGGGCTATACGCTGTACATTGGCATAGCCGGGGAATTCGGCAAGATTCTTTTTCACGAGCTTCAGCAGATGTTTGATCACTATGGGGTCCTGCAGCAGTGCAGCGCCCGTGACGGTGATGCCAAGCGGTGTTGCCAGCTTGTTGAGCTCATCTATATCCGGGACGATCAGCGCCGCGAGATAGGGGCGGGCATCACCGATAATCAATACCTCGTTGATCACGGCTTGCGTTGCAATTGCCAGTTCAATATCACCCGGCGGGACTTTCTCGCCGTTGGAAAGCACCAGGATATCCTTGAGTCTGCCGGTGATATAGAGGTGACCCTGGTCATCAAAACGACCTTTGTCGCCAGTGTGCAGCCATCCATCCCTGTCGATGACTTCCGTGGTGGCCTGTTCGTTATTCCAGTATCCCAGCATCACACAGGGACTGCGCGCCAGGATCTCATCCTCCTCGCCGATCACGACTTCCATGCCGGGCATGACCCTGCCTATACTTGCCGGAATATTATCTTCAACACGATTCACCGACAGGGTGGGGCTGTGTTCAGTCAGTCCATATCCCTGGATGATGGGTATGCCGAGGCCGATGAAGAGCCGGCTGATCTGGGGTGAAAGCGCAGCGCCGCCGCAGACGGCAAAGCGTAGCCTGCCGCCGAATCTTCTGCGCACCTTTGCTCCAACCACTCTGTCCAGCAGGGGGTGCAGCAGCTGCGCCTTCACTCCGGCATGCTGCCCCCCCTGTTGTTGCTGATACATGGCCCAGCCGCTATCGACGGCGAGTTGAAACAGCTTCTGTTTGATAACAGACTCCTGCGCCAGCTTGGCCGAGAGTTTGCTGTAGATGCGTTCAAAAATACGCGGTACGGCAATCATGAGCGTCGGTTTCTGCTGCTCCAGATCCTCCGCCAGATGCGGTATCGAACGCGCATAGACGATGCTGCTGCCGGCGGCGATTGGCAGGTAGTAGCCGATGCTGCGTTCAAAAGCGTGAGACAGTGGCAGGAAGGAGAGAAACCGGTCAGTGGTGTTGATTTCGATCGATTCAAGACCGCTCTTGACGTTGAACAGGATATTGCGGTGGCTGAGCATCACCCCTTTGGGATGTCCCGTCGTCCCGGAGGTATAGATGATGGTTGCGAGCGCAGCATCGGGCATCTCCTCCACCTGGAACTCAGCGGCTTTGTCCGACAGCCACTCATCAACAGGCATCACCCTGACAGGGCTGCTTTCTGTTGCAACGGATTGCAGTGTAATCACTGCGTCCAGTTGCGCCAGCACCTCTTCGATGGAGTTGAGCTCTTGCCACTGCTCGTCACCCTCGATCAGCAGCAGACGAACTCCGGCATCCTTGAGCAGCCAGGCGATATTGCCGGCGCGATCATTGGTGTAGATGGGCACGGTCACCAGTCCCAGACCCAGTGCGGCCTGATCAAACAGCACCCACTCGCGGCAGTTGCGCAGCATCACGGCGACGCGGTCGCCTCGTTGCAGACCGTTCTGCTGCATGGCGTGCTGCCAGCGCGCCGCATCAGCCATTGTTTGTGACCAGCTGTAGTCGATCCACTGCTCAGCGACGGCATCGTATTGCACAAAGGCTGTCTCATGCGCCGAGATTGCAGCACGCTTGCTGAATAGTCCGGCGAGTGAGTTGACGCTGCCTGTGTCGATGTTGTTTTTCATGTGCATCTCTTTTCTATCGTGGTCAGATGACCACTCCTACGTCCCGGATTGCGTATATCTGTAGGAGCGGTCTTCTGACCGCGAAAAATATTCGCATTCATCATGGCTTGAAGGCCACTCCTACATCCAGCCGCTGTCCGGCTTGAAGCGCTTGCCATGCTGTTGTTCCAGCTGCTGCAGTTTCTCCAGCATAGCACCCTTTCCATAGTGCTCGATATAGTGCATCGGACCCCCGCGAAAGGGTGCGACTCCGGTGCCGAAGATGACGCCGGCATCGACGGCATCCGCATCTGCAACCACACCTTCACGCAATGTGGCGACGGCTTCGTTCAGCAGGCGCCCGATCAGGCGATCAGCCAGTCTTTTGTCGACAGGTTGGTTGACCTCCTGTTTGACAGCCTTGCCTTTTTCATAACGATAAAATCCTTCGCCACTTTTGCGCCCCAGCTTGCCGGCATCGACCATGCTGATGAGCTCTTCAGGAACCT
>JAUVEG010000178.1 GCA_030594925.1 Gammaproteobacteria bacterium | reverse complement strand
ATGGCTTGCGCATGGCCAAGGCATTGGCTAAAGCAGATGCAAAAGTCACCCTGTTCTTGATGGCCGATGCGGTTACTTGCGCAAAAAGCGGGCAGAAGGTGCCGCAGGGATTCTACAACATCGAACTGATGCTCAAATCCGTTGCGCGCAACGGCGAGGTGCTGGCTTGCGGAACATGCATGGATGCCCGCGGCCTGACGGACGATGACATCGTGCAAGGCGCTCGGCGCAGCACCATGCCGGAACTGGCCGAACGCACTCTGGCTGCAGATAAGGTGCTGGTGTTCTAGAATTCTTGAGTGGCCAACATCTTTACAAATAAGTCAAATTCCAAAAAATGACTCTCGCCAAGGCGCCAAGACCGCAAAGGTTTTTCTTGGCGAGCTTGGCCTACATGGATGCAGGTCAGGGGCGTAAGCAGGACGCGGAAGCTTTGCGAGAGAAAATATCATGATATGAAAGAAATGTGGACTATGAAGGTTCTATAATATCGCCATCAGTCAATACCAATAACCATCATGCATCCCACACTGCCACTCTTGAAACAAACGGATTTCCCAGCCATTGCACGTAAATCCCTCACCACCCTACAAGTCAATCTGGGATACCGCTGCAACCAGAGTTGCCTGCACTGTCACGTCAACGCAGGTCCCAATCGCAGTGAGGAGATGTCGGCAGAAACCATCGATCTGATCCTCGATTATTGCCGCAGAAACGGTGTCAAGAACCTTGATCTCACCGGTGGAGCACCGGAGCTCAACCCCCGATTTCGACAACTGGTCACTACAGCCCGCGAACTCGATATGCAGGTGATCGACCGCTGCAACCTGACCATACTCAACGAACCGGGACAAGAGGAACTGGATGCATTTCTTGCTGCGCACCGGGTAGAGATAGTCGCCTCCCTGCCCTGCTACCTGCAGGAGAATGTCGATGCGCAGCGTGGTAAAGGCGTATACGAAAACAGTATCGCTGCAATCAAAAAACTCAACGCAGTCGGCTACGGACATGATGACTCCGGACTCAAACTGAACTTTGTCTACAACCCTGCCGGCGCCTCCTTACCGCCTTCTCAATCCACGCTGGAAGCAGATTACACAAGAGAGCTGGGCAAGCTGGATATCATCTTCAACCAGCTCTTCACGCTCACCAATATGCCGATCAAACGCTTCGGCAGCATACTGGTCTCAAAAGGGGAGTTTGCTCACTACATGACGCTGCTCAGGAACGCCCACCTCGACTCCAACCTTGAAGATGTGATGTGCCGCACACTGGTCAGCATCGACTGGCAGGGCTATCTCTACGACTGCGACTTTAATCAGATGCTCGATTTGCCTCTTCCGCTGCAAGACAAATCCAAACCGCATCTGCGGGACCTGATGCAGCTTGATTTGGACGGCAACCCGGTCGCCATTGCAGACCACTGCTACGGCTGCACGGCAGGACAGGGAAGCAGCTGCGGCGGAGCCTTGAGTTAAAGCATTGCAATGATCTCCATCATCATTCCAGCGTTGAATGAAGCTGCGACGATTGCAGACACCTTAACTGCCCTGCAACCCATGCGGGAGCGCGGCCAGCAGGTGATCCTGGTCGATGGAGGCAGTCACGATAACACCATTGCAATCGCCACTCCCCTGGTTGACCGGGCGCTCTGTTCTTCAGCCGGACGGGCCGTACAGATGAATACCGGCGCCGCTGCGGCCAGCGGCAATCTACTCTGGTTCATCCACGCGGATACACTTATAACCCCTGATACAGACGTGCTTCTGACAAACGCGCTGTACGATTCTGTAAAAGAGTGGGGGCGTTTTGATGTCCGGCTTTCAGGGGATGCAGCAGCCTTGCGCATCATCGAGCAGATGATGAACTGGCGATCACGTCTCAGTGGCATCGCCACCGGCGACCAGGGCATCTTTATGCGTCGTGACACCTTCGAACGCATCGCTGGTTTCGCCGATATTCCACTAATGGAGGATATCGAAATCAGCAGGCGCCTGAAGAGAGCCGCAGGAAGACCGTTGTGCCTCTCGCACAAACTGATCGCCTCGAGCAGGCGCTGGGAGAGAGAAGGAGTATTGAGTACCACTGTATTGATGTGGCGGTTACGCCTGGCATATTGGCTGGGTGTGAATCCGGCAGATCTGGCGCGTCAATACCGATGAATGCATTGCAGTACAAAGGCAGTATCATGGTGTTTGCCCGGGCTCCAATCCCGGGCAAGACGAAAACACGGCTTATTCCCGCCCTGGGAAAAAAGGGTTCTGCGCGTTTGCATGCATCGCTTATTGATCAGACTCTATCCCGGATTCAGGCAATCGGCGATGTGAATACCACACTCTGGTGTACGCCCTCAACAGAAGATCTCTTTTTGCAGTCATGTGCAGAGCGATATGGCATCACACTTAAAGTTCAAAGCGGCCACGATCTGAGTTCACGCATGCAGCATGCATTCGAAACAACACTCCGATCAGCACCATGGACGATCATACTCGGCACGGATTGCCCCGACCTGGAAACCAGCGATGTGCAGCAAGCCATCGACGCCATGCACAACGGCGCCGACGCAGTCGCCGGTCCCGCATTCGACGGCGGCTATTACCTGCTGGGACTGCGCCGGACATCAGCATCTCTGTTCCGGCAGATACCATGGGGAACCGGGGAGGTATGGGAAGTAACGAGGGATCGCCTGGAGCAACTCGGCTGGAGCTATACAACCACAACCTGGCGCCATGATCTGGACCGGCCGGAAGATCTTGGAAATTTTCCAGATCTCCCTGATTTCCGATGAGTCCCCCTCTCCCCTCGGGAGAGGGTTAGGGTGAGGGAAATTTTTATACAGGAACAAATCCATGAAACTCATCTTCGTCTACAACGCCAACAGCGGCAAATTGAATACGTTGTTCGATATTGCACACAAGCTGCTCAGCCCTGAAACCTACCAGTGCGACCTGTGCTCACTGACACATGAAGCCTTGTCTGAGAAAAAAGCCTGGAAGGAGTTCCGCGAGAGAACCGGCCTGGAGATGGAATTCCTGCACAAAGATGAGTTCGAAAAGCTTCATGAAAAATCTTTCGGCTACCCTGTCATTTTCAAACAGCCAGGAAAACAGGCAAACACTATTGATGTGTTTCTAACCGCCGATGAAATTTCTCAGGTGAAGAGCGTCGATGAATTGATCGCGTTGATTGAGCAGCAAGCTTCACGATATACACCTCCCCCTTTATGAAAGGGGGATTGAGGGGGATTTAATCGATAAGCAACCCACGCGCATCGACCAGCAACTCCTGCAACTGCTCCGCAGGCACTGACACTGCATTCAGGAGCGCCAGGCTGCGCATGACGAGAGCTGCCTGTTTTTCGTCGATCCAGCCTTTTGGCAGGGCTTCAGAGTAGATCCAGATCCCCGCCTGTTCGATGGCGGGGGCATTGTGCAACTCCCCACGCCCGGCGACTGCCGCCACCATGGCGGAAGCCAGCAGTTCCAGCGCAGGGCCGCAAGCGCCCTGCTCCGACAACACTTCAGCCGCCTCGATGCGCTCCGTGGCGAAGCGCATCAGCGGCGAGACACTATCGGCATCACCGCTCTCCGCCGCATCATAATAGACTCCCTCCTTTTGATCCTCGGAGACAAGACCCAGCCGCCGCATGCTGCTGAGGCTGATCGGATCGACCAGCGCAACCTGAATATCCGCCGTTTCGGAGAGTTCCAGTGAAAACCGCCATGCCTCTTCGTCCACCCGGTCAACGACCACCATCAGACCACCGCCGGCGCCCAGGATGCGTTCGATACGCGGCCCCAGCCGATCCTGCAACGCTTCGATGCATTGGGTAATTGCCGCCTCTCGTGCAGCATTTCCACTCTCTGCATGATCGCCAGATTGCGGCGACGATTCTGATGCGGAGTGATCGAGCAACTCATCACCCGCTGGCCCATGTTGACCGTCATCCCCGGATTCACGTTTGTCAGGACTCTCTGACGCCAGATCTTCAATCACGCTTTCCAGCAGTTTGGCGGAGACACCGACCACATCCTCCTCGGCATCCTCCGAAATGACGTTGTCGAACAGATGCTGCTTGTTCTGCACCAGCTCCATTAATCTGCCTTCGTAGCCATCGGAGGTGACCATCAGGATCACCTGC
>JAUVEG010000317.1 GCA_030594925.1 Gammaproteobacteria bacterium | reverse complement strand
ATCTGCTGCTGGGTGATCGCCATTTCAACAATCAGCCGATTGATATGCCGATGTCGCTGTTGTTTGGCAAGCCGCCGAAGATGCTGCGCGATGTCACTTCCAGGCAGGCGTTGCCTGCAGCGCTTGATCTTCCTGATGTTCTGCTGAAAGAGATGGCCATACGGGTGCTGAGGCTGCCGGCTGTCGCTGACAAGAGCTTTCTTATCACCATTGGCGACCGCTCGATTACCGGGCAGGTTGTACGTGACCAGATGGTAGGGCCCTGGCAGGTTCCTGTTGCAGACTGTGCGGTGACGCTCAGTGACTATATCAACACCAGCGGTGAATGCATGGCCATTGGCGAGCGCACCCCGCTGGCGCTGATCGATGCGCCGGCATCGGGGCGCATGGCCATCGGCGAGGCGCTGACCAATATTGCAGCTGCGGACATTGGCCAGGCGGGCAACATCAAACTTTCGGCCAACTGGATGGCGGCGGCGGGCCACGCCGGCGAGGATGCCAATCTCTACGCGACGGTCGAGGCGGTAGGAATGGAGCTCTGTCCTGCACTGGGCATCGCCATCCCGGTCGGCAAGGATTCGATGTCGATGAAGAGTGTGTGGAAGGATTCCGCCAGCGGTGAGGATGTGGAGATGGCAGCTCCTCTCTCGTTGATTATCTCTGCGTTTGCGCCGGTCGCTGATGTGCGCCGCACACTGACACCTCAATTGCACACGGATTGCGGAGCAACTCAGCTGATTCTCGTCGACCTGGGTCAGGGAAAGAACCGGCTTGGCGGCAGCGCGCTGGCGCAGGTCTACAAGCAGGTCGGGGATCAGTCACCGGATGTAGATGATCCGCTGTTGCTCAAGGGGTTCTTCGATGCCGTACAGACACTGAATCGCCGGGAATTACTGCTTGCTTATCATGACCGCTCGGATGGCGGCCTCTTTACAACGCTGGTGGAGATGGCCTTCGCCGGAAATTGCGGTGTGATGATAAATCTTCCTGTAGATGCAGGCAGTGATGCTGAAGTGCTCTTCAGTGAAGAGCTTGGGGCCGTGCTGCAGGTGAAAAATGATGATGTCGAAGAGGTGCTTTCCTTGTTGCAGCAGCAGGGAATGGAACACTGCAGCCATCTTATCGGTACGCCGTTGATCGATGATGAGAATATTCAATTTGATCGCGATGGCAGAACCATACTTGCGGCGCAACGCAGTGAGCTGCGTAAGACCTGGTCCGAGACCAGTTGGCGTATGCAGTCACTGCGGGATAATCCGCAATGTGCGGATGAGGAGTATCAGCGCATTGGTGTTGATGATCCGGGATTGTCTCCGCTACTGACATTCGATGCCGAAGAGGATGTCGGTGTGCCCATGATCAAGACAGGATCGAGGCCAAAGATTGCCGTATTGCGTGAACAGGGCGTCAATGGCCAGGTCGAGATGGCAGCAGCATTCGATCGTGCAGACTTCGAAGCCGTCGATGTGCATATGTCAGATATTATCGAGGGGCGCATATCGCTGCAGCAGTTCCACGGGCTGGTTGCCTGCGGGGGCTTCTCTTATGGCGACGTGCTCGGCGCCGGTGGCGGCTGGGCGAAATCGATCCTGTTTCACTCCCGTGCAAGAGATCAGTTCGAGCAATTTTTCCATCGTCCGGATAGCTTCTCGCTGGGAGTCTGCAACGGCTGCCAGATGCTGTCACATCTCAAAGAGCTGATTCCCGGAGCCGCCGAGTGGCCGCGTTTCGTGCGCAACCGCTCCGAGCAGTTTGAAGCGCGCCTGTCGCTGGTTGAGATTGTCAAGAGCAAATCCGTCCTGCTGCAGGGTATGGAGGGTTCCCGCCTGCCGATCGCCGTGGCGCATGGGGAGGGCCGCGCCGAATTTGCAAATTCGGATACTGCAGGGAAGGCGCAGATCAGCATGCGCTACATTGAGAATAGTGGTGAAGCGGCGCAGCGCTATCCGGCCAATCCTAACGGTTCGGTGGATGGGATCACGGGATTGACCACGGAAGATGGTCGGGTCACGATCATGATGCCGCATCCGGAGCGCGTGTTTCGTTCCGTGCAGCTTTCCTGGCACCCGCCCGAGTGGGGTGAAGAGAGCCCCTGGATGCGCCTCTTCAGAAATGCGCGGGTGTGGGTTGGATGAAAAATATGAACCACGGAATACACGGAACACACGGAATTTTTGATCTGTGCACGTTCAGATATTGGCTCCAGACATTAGGAGTGGTCTTCCGACCACCATGGGTAGCGGAAGTGCCGGCAACGCAGGAGCATTTGCCGGCTAACCACGATTGAAGAAAGATAGTATGCTGCCTCATGCACGGAGTTATTGAGAATGAGGAGTTTTTTATGGGTTTTTCCGTGTGTTCTGTGTGTTCCGTGGTGATAAATGTCTTTTAATATGGTCAGGTAGGAAATACTAAATGCAAACAATCATCGTCACCGGCGGCGCCGGTTTTATCGGCAGTAATTTTGTCCGCTTTCTGTTGGAGCAGAATGTCAGAGTGATCAATCTTGATCTGCTGACCTATGCCGGTAACATGGCAACTATCTCGGATCTCATGGATGACGAACGTCACCATTTTGTCGAGGGTGATATCGGGGATGAGTCTCTGATCAAGTCGCTTCTGAGTGAACATCAACCTGACG
>JAUVEG010000204.1 GCA_030594925.1 Gammaproteobacteria bacterium | reverse complement strand
GTGCGCAGCGGATAGGCGCTGAGCGCCATGCGGCTGAAGCGAAATGTGTCAGCGGCTCTCATGATGCTTTTCAATAAAACCGTACATTGTTACATGGTTCCATCGTGGTCAGATGACCACTCCTACATTTTGATTGTGCTTCTGTCGTAGGAGCGGTCTTCTGACCGCGATGAGTGATCGTAACATCGAACAATGCTTTGCCTTTTTGAAAATCACCTTTCATGAAAATATCTCATTGATCCGCAGTGATTTTGCCGTCAACCATGCTGATGCGGCGGCGTGCGCGTTTCCCCAGCTGCATATCATGGGTGACGACAATCAGCGTGACGCCGTCCCGGTTGAGTGTTTCCAGCGTACGGATCACCTCACGGCCTGAATGGCTGTCGAGATTGCCGGTTGGTTCATCGGCCAGCAGCAGGGGCGGGCGCATGATCATCGCCCTGGCGATGGCGACGCGCTGCTGCTGTCCGCCGGAGAGCTGCGCCGGTCTGTGGTCGGCGCGATCGAGCATGTCGAGGCTCTTGAGCGCCTGTTTTACCCTGCCGCGGCGTATTGCAGGAGCGATGCCCGCCAAAGTCAATGGCAGGCCAATGTTTTCGGCGGCAGTGAGACGCGGGATGAGATGGAAGGATTGAAAAATGAAGCCGATTTTCTCGCGTCTGAATTGCGCCCGCTGCTCTTCGGATAGGGTTGTCAGCTCCCTCTCTTCAAACTGATAAGAGCCGGAATCTCCCTGGTCGAGCAATCCCAGCAGGTTCAGCAGGGTTGATTTGCCGGAGCCTGACGGTCCCATGACGCTGATATAGTCGCCCTGCTGAATCTTCAAAGAGACATTGTCCAGCGCGTGAACTGTCTCGTCGCCAACCTGAAAGTAGCGGCAGATATTCTGCAGTTCGATCATCATGGTTGTGCCGGCTCTCTGATTTCAGCCATCACTCCATGCTGCACACCCTTGTCGCCGATTGATGTGACCACGGCTTCGCCGGCTTCAAGGCCTGTCACGATCTCGGTGTAGCTCCAGTTGTGCAGGCCCCTCTCAACACTGCGACTCTCCAGCATGCCGTTGTGCGAATTCAAAACCAGCACATGCGTCTCATCGGTCAGCGCCTCGGTGGGGATGCGCAGTGCATCCTTGTGAGTCTGCAGGATAATATCGACATCGGCGCTGTAGCCGACCAGCAGTGCATCGAGGTCATCCCGGTTGGTCAGCTGCAGCTCCACCTCGACTGTCCTGGCCTGTTTTTCAACATCGATGACATAAGCGCCGATACGCACGACGCTGCCTTCAAAAATGCGCCCGCGCCAGGCATCCAGCGTGATGCGGGCGGCCAGCCCGGAAGTGATTCTGGGGGCATCGACCTCATCGATGGGGGCGCTGACGAGAAAGCAATCCGGCTCGATCAGGTCGATTGCGGGAGGTGTCTGTATGCCGGGAGGGGAGGGGGTGACATACTCATTCAACTCGCCGGTGATCTCGGCAATGACGCCGTCAAAAGGGGCGCGCAGGATAGTGCGTTCCAGTTTGGCTTCCGCAACGCGTTTCCTTGCCATGGCGACAGCGAGATCGGCGTTGGATGCCGCACAGTCTGCAGCACTGACCTCCGCCCTGCTTTTGGCCTGGTCATACTCTTCGCTGGAGATGCTGCCGGAGCGCTCAAGCTCCTTGAAACGGTCCGCTGTGCGTTGGGTCACTGCCGCCTGTACGCAACTGGCATGAAAGCGATTGCTGACTGCCTGCAGGCTGCTGCCGGCAAGCTCGATTTCAGCCTGCAAATCCTTGTTCCACAACTGCAGCAGAATATCGCCTTTTTTGACCCTGGAACCCTCGGCAAAGGGGAGGGTGCTGATCTGGCCGCCCAGAGATGGAGACATCTTCGCCCGTCGACACGCCTTGATGGTCCCGGCACGGGTGTTGGCAACCGTCTCTTCAACATCGCCTCGTTCGACATAGGCAACAGAGATGCCGACGGGTTCAGGATGGGAAGTCTTCCAGTACCACCAGCCGGGAGCGGCAATGATGACAATCGCCAGTAGAATCTTTGAAACACGCATCTTGCTATTCCCTGATTGTCTCTGAACTTGTATTGTATGACTTCAGTATATGCGATGTTAAGGAACCTCTTGCGAAACTCTAAAATAATATGCGGAGTGCTAAATAATAGCCCCCGTCTCCGGGGGCATGAGAGGTTTTACTTCTCCTGTATTTTTCTTAATTGCTCCTGTGAGCGGCTGAGCCCATCTTGAAGTCTTGGCATCAGAACAGAGGGGTGGGCAGTATTTTTCTCCCTCTCTTCCTCTTCATGAATGCACTCTTTCCAGAATGATACTTGCTGCTGTGCGCCCTCAATAGTAGATGGCATCTGTTTCACCTTCATGGTTGTTGAAAACAACAATGATAGAGATAATGGAATAGGAAGTATTGACTTGCTGCGACAAACGATTGACTCTTCTTGCTGTTTAGAAAGTAATGGCGTGGAGTGATTCGATTCGTGGCATTATCAGTGTAAATTTCAACCTGTTTTGCAGGAGAAAGAGATGTCCCTGAATACCACCACATCCTTGAAACGCGGCCTGGGTTTCTGGCTGCTGCTCTTTTATGGAGTAGGAAACATCCTCGGCGCCGGGATCTATGTACTGGTGGGAAAAGTTGCAGCACAGGCTGGTTATTTTGTGCCGCTCTCATTTATGCTGGCGGCATTCGTTGCTGCTTTCAGCGCCTTTACCTATGCCGAACTGTCAGCGCGCTATCCGTTTGCCGCAGGGGAGGCGGTCTATCTGCAGAAAGGGTTTGGCGTGACCTGGTTGTCGAGCGCCACGGGGCTATTGATTGCGACGGCCGGCATCCTCTCAGCTGCAACCATCGCACGCGGCTTTGTCGGCTATCTGCAGATTTTTGTCGACATACCACAGTGGCTGGCGATTGTTGCCTTGTTGATCATGCTGGGAGCAGTAGCGATGTGGGGGATTGCCGAGTCAGTCAAGATTGCGGCTCTCTTTACCCTGCTGGAGATTTTCGGACTGCTGCTGATTATCTTCACAGGCAGTGCGCAGCTTGAGAGGCTTCCGGAGATTATTGAAAATTTGCCGGCATTGAACCAGTGGCATCTGTGGCCGGGTATTTTTGCCGGCGCATTTCTGGCCTTCTACGCATTTATCGGTTTTGAGGATATGGTCAATGTGGCGGAGGAGGTACGCGAGCCGGAAATCAATTTGCCGCGTGCGATCCTGTGGGCATTGATTACTGCAACTCTGCTGTATGCGATGGTGTCGCTGGTCGCAGTGGTGAATCTCTCCCCGCAGCAATTGGCTGCCAGTGAGGCGCCGCTGGCTGACCTTTATACTGCTGCAACAGGCAGGAAGCCCGTGGTGATCTCATTGATCAGTCTGTTTGCTATCGTCAATGGAGCATTGATCCAGATTATTATGGCATCCCGGATTTTTTATGGAATGAGCCGGCGGGGATGGCTTCCCGCCATCCTTGGTCAGGTCAGTCAGCGTACCCGCACCCCGGTGATAGCCACACTGCTGGTGACATCGCTCATTATCATATTGGCTTTGTGGTTTCCGCTGGTGAAACTGGCTGCCTCCACGAGCTATCTGATCCTGAGTGTATTTCTGCTGGTCAATCTGGCGCTGTTGAAGATTCGTGCAAATTATCCTCTGCCGGAAAATGTCAAAGGCTATCCTGTGTGGGTTCCTGTGATGGGAGCTGCAGGTTCGCTGTTTCTACTGGTGGCTCAACTCATCTCTAGCTAGACCTAGTCTCAAGCTGACAAAGCATGAAGAAATTATTTTCTCTCGCCAAGACGCCAAGACCGCCAAGAAAAA
>JAUVEG010000154.1 GCA_030594925.1 Gammaproteobacteria bacterium | reverse complement strand
CCCTTGCCTGAAGCATCCCGACCCTCAAAGAGGATGATCATGCGTTTGCCGGTCTCCTCCAGATGTTGTTGCACAAGCAGCAGCTCCGCCTGAAAAGGTTTCAGCGCCTGCTCCTGCTGACGGCGCTCATAGGTTTTCAGCACCTTCTCCTTGATCTGTTTGGCATCCTTGTATGCGCTTATCAGTTCATCGACAGTGAGTTGCTCGTCATCGATCTGGATCTTCTCTGGGTTCATGAAATGCTCCGTCTGTTGTAATCGCTATTAACTGATTAATGATATACCTATTCGGCTGTAGGTGGGTTGATTTCGGTCAGTCATTCGAGCATATAGAGATCAATATCAGGATGGTTGAAAATTAAGCGCTTCATCCACCACCTCGATCCAGTGTTTAACGGGGGTTTGCGTGCCCGATTGCAGATGCAGCAGGCAGCCGATGTTGGCAGTTGCTATCACATCCGGGGTGTTGTCAGTCAATGCCTGCAGTTTGTTGTTGCGCAGTTGTGTAGAAATTTGTGGCTGCGATAGTGAGTAGGTTCCAGCCGAGCCGCAGCAGAGGTGCGCCTCCTGTGGCTCTGTGACAGAGAAGCCAAGGCTGCGCAGCAGTGCCTCTGTTCCACCTTTGAGCTGCAGTCCATGTTGCAGCGTGCAGGGTGAGTGGAAGGCGATCCGGGGAGGTTTGTCGATGAGGCTCAGCTTGTGGGTTTTCTGTTGCTGCAAAAATTCGCCAAGATCAACAGTAGCGTCACTGACTGCTTGAGCTTTTTTAGCATAACCGGGATCGTTTTTCAGCAGTTGCGGATACTCTCTAATTTCCAGCGTGCAGGCGCTGGCGGAGCCGATAATTGCTTCCACGCCCTCCCCGAGATGCCTGCTCCAGAGATCAATATTGTGGCGGGCAAAATCAACGGCTGTTGCCGTGTCTCCAAGGTGGTGGTTGACCGCGCCGCAGCACTGCTCCGACTTGACGCGGATGCACTCGATCCCCAGTTTGTCCAGCACACGGCTGGCAGCCCGATTGATATGCTGTGCAGCCACGGACTGTACGCAGCCCTCAAACAGAATCACCTTGCGTGCGTGTGAAGCCGAAGTATGCTCTCCCACATCTCTTTTTCGCGGAATCTTTTGTTGCAGTGTTTGTGGCAGTAGCGGCTTCAGTGTTCGTGCCACGGCCAGCAGAGGAGCAACGCGGAGAGGATAGGGGAGGATGTTTCTCATTCCCAGGCGCATCAGCTTCTCCCTGAAAGGGCGCTCCACCTGTTGATCGATCAGATCGCGGCCAATCTCCAGTAGACTGGTGTATTTCACACCCGAAGGGCAGGTGGTTTCACAGGAGCGGCAAGTGAGACAGCGGTCCAGGTGCAGCTGGCTTTTGCGTGAGACCTGCTTGCCCTCGAGCGCCTGCTTGATCAGATAGATGCGGCCGCGCGGGCCGTCCAGTTCATCACCCAGCAGCTGATAGGTGGGGCAGGTTGCGGTGCAGAAACCGCAGTGTACGCAGGAGCGCAGGATATTGTCTGCCACCTTGCCGGCGTCTGTCTGCAGTAGTTGTGAGTCGATTTGCGTCTGCATTATAGCTCTGTGTAGATGCGCCCGGGATTCAGAATCCCTTTGGGGTCGAAGGATTTTTTCAGGCGCTGCTGCAGGGTCAGCATCGGTTTCGAGAGTGGAGAGAAGATATCATTCTCCTGTGCATTTCTGAAACAGGTGGCATGACCGCCGGCAGATGTTGCAGCCTGACGAACAGCTTCCGCTTTCTCATCGGTGAGCAGCCAGCGTTGCGCACCACCCCATTCGATAAGCTGCTCTCCCGGGATGTCGAGAGGATCCGCTGCCATCGGCAGTGAGAGCCGCCATAGCGGTTTGACGCTTTGAAAAAAGTCGAGCTGCTGTTCACGCAGCTGCAGCCAGAAATCCCTCTGTTTTGAGACTTCACCGCCAAGCTGAAGTTGTGCTGAACGGATTGCAGCTTCAGCACCACTGAGACGCAGCAACAGTTCACCATCCAGCCATGCTGCAGCGCTAATCGGCAGCGGCTTTTGTGACCAGGCGACGACACTGGTGACAGCCTGTGCCGCATCCACTGAAAAGCTGAGCGTGATTTCAGTTGCCGGCACAGGCAGCACTCTGAAACTGACATCCATGATCAGGCCCAGCGTGCCGAATGCACCGACCATCAGGCGTGTTGCATCATATCCGGCGACATTCTTGATCACCTCGCCGCCAAAGTGGAGTTGTTCACCGCGTCCGTTGATGATGGTGCAGCCCAGCAGGGAGTCGCGCGCGCTTCCCGCCCAGGGGCGGGATGGCCCTGAGATGCCGCAGGCGAAAGTTCCCCCGATCGTGGCTGATTTGCCAAAGGATGGCGGTTCGAAAGCAAGCCGCTGATGCTGTGCCGCCAGAATCTCTTTGACCTCCAGTAATGGTGTGCCGCTGCGAACGGTCATCACCAGCTCATCAGGCTGATAGTTGATCACACCGCGCTGTTCGGTAGTCGAAAGAGCCTCGCCTGCAACCGGATTGCCGAGAAACTGCTTGCTGCTGCCGCCGCAGATCGAGAGCGGGGTCGCGCTGGCGTAGGCTTCGGTGATCTGTTGCTGTAGAGTCATCAGAAGCGTTCCAGTTCGGGAAAGGGAAGTTCGCCATTGTGGACATGCATGGCGCCCAGCTCGGCGCAGCGGTGCAACTCGGGAACTGCCTTGCCGGGATTGAGCAGTCCATGTTCGTCGAATGCGGCCTTGATGGCGTGGAACTGCTGCAGCTCGAGGGGCTTGAACTGTATGCACATCTCGTCGATTTTTTCACTGCCGACACCATGTTCACCGGTGATGGATCCGCCAACTTCGACGCATAATTGCAGTATCTTGCTGCCGAGTTTTTCGGCTCGCTGCAGTTGATCCCCTTCGTTGGCATCATAGAGAATTAGCGGATGCAGGTTGCCGTCGCCAGCGTGGAAGACATTGGCGATGGCCAGCTCATACTGCTGCGACAGTGCGTTGATGCGGCGCAGCACCTCCGGCAGCTGGTGGCGCGGTATGGTTCCGTCCATGCAGTAGTAATCCGGCGCCAGCCGGCCAACCGCTGGAAATGCGGACTTGCGCCCCGCCCACAGTTGCATGCGCTGCTCTTCATTCTCTGAAAGCCGGGTTGCAGTGCAGTGATGTTGCTGCAGAATCTGTTCGACCTTTTCTATCTCGTGGCTGACCTCCTCGTCGGTTCCGTCGAGTTCACACAGCAGAATGGCGGCAGCATCCTTTGGATAACCTGCGTGCACAAAATCTTCGGCGGCGCGGATCGCGAGATTGTCCATCATCTCCAGCCCCGCAGGGATGATGCCGCTGGCAATGATGTCGCTGACAGCCTTGCCGGCATTTTCAGCATCGTCGAAAGCGGCCAGCATCACCCTTGCCGTGGGTGGGATTGGCAGCAGGTTGACGGTGACCTCGACAATAATGCCAAGCAGTCCCTCCGAGCCGTTCATTAGCGCCAGCAGGTCGTAACCGGGAGTATCCAGCGCATCGCTGCCGATGGTGAGCATTTCGCCATCGATGCAAATGACACGCAATTTGCGCACGTTATGTACAGTCAGTCCATACTTGAGACAGTGTACGCCGCCGGAATTTTCGGCGACATTGCCGCCGATGGTGCAGGCGATCTGGGAGGAGGGGTCCGGCGCATAGTAGAGTCCATAGGGTTTTGCGGCCTCGCTGATGGCAAGGTTGCGAACCCCCGGCTGCACCGTGGCGCAGCGGTTGTCAGCATCGATGTCGAGAATGCGGTTGAAACGCGCCAGGCTCAACAGCAGGCCATTCTCCAGCGGCTGTGCGCCCCCTGAAAGGCCGGTGCCGGCGCCGCGCGCGACAACCGGGACTTTGTGCTGATAGCAGAGTTTCAAAATCTGCTGAACCTGTTCGACGGTCTCAGGCAGGGCGACGAGCATCGGAATGGTTCGATGTGCGGAGAGGCCGTCACACTCGTAAGCGGTCAGCTCCTCCTGCTCTTCGATCAGGGAGTCGCCGCCGAGGATGCTTCTCAGGCCGGCAAGAAATTGAGGATCAGCAATCATGTTATTTGTTATTGTCATGCCTCTTTTTTAACCACGGAACACACGGACTACACGGAATTCATTTTGTTTTCATTTCCGTGTGTTCAGTGTGTTCCGTGGTTTATGTTTGTAAAAGATGTAAAAGATTCTTCGTTGCTTGAGAGTTGAGTGTATCTTTTCCTGAGAGATGAGAGAATAGCAAAAAAACGCATTGGAAGAGTATTAATGAAACCAGAATCCTGGATTGAACGTTGGAAGGCGGGGCAGACGGGTTTTCACCTGTCGCACACCAACCCATGGCTCGAAAAATGCTGGCCGCAGGTAGAGGCCCCGGCCGGGAGCACCGTTTTTGTACCGTTGTGCGGCAAGAGCCTTGATCTGTTGTGGCTGCGTGATCAGGGTTACGAGGTGATTGGTGTTGAGATCAGCCAGCTGGCCGTGAAGGATTTTTTTGCGGAGAATGCGTTGCAGCCGCAGATCGATCATCTCGAAAATTTTGAGCGTTGGCAGTGTGAAGGGATCACGC
>JAUVEG010000327.1 GCA_030594925.1 Gammaproteobacteria bacterium | reverse complement strand
CCGTTGCCTCAAAATGGCGTCCGTCACCGGTGACTTCAACGCCGGCTCCAGGCAGACCCTGCTCGATGAGCGCTTTTACTGCATCTGTTTCCACAAAATGCTCCTGCTGATTGATGATACGGCGCTATTATATCCTGATTCGCAGATCACGGCTCTCTTGCTTATACCATGCTAAACTCGTAACTTCGTAATTTCCCAATAACTCTGTGCATGTGAATAAAATGCTATCGCATTTAATCGTGGTCAGCCGGTAAATGCTCCTGCGTTGCCGGCACTTCCGCCTTCCATGGCGGTCGGAAGACCACTCCTACATCTGACGTCACATAGAACCGTAGGAGCGGTCTTCTGACCGCGAAATGCACTGGTTATTGAGAAGTTACCAGGTCAGCTACTAACCTCTCCACATAAGCATCCGGATCTCACACGTGAAAATAGACAAATACCTGTGGTGCTGTGCGCTGCTGCTCTTTCCCTCTGCAGCATCAGCCTCGGAGACAGTCAAGATACTTGACCTCACTGACCACTGGGTTGGATATGCCTCACTGGCGATTTTCTTTCTCGCCTACCTGGTCGTCATGCTCGAAGAGTTCACCCATATGCGCAAATCCAAGCCGGTGATGCTGGCGGCCGGCATCATCTGGGCTCTCATCGCATGGATATACCAGGCACAGGGTTTTAACCATACTGTTGAACAGGCCGTACGTCACAATCTGCTGGAATATACAGAGCTGATGCTGTTTCTACTGGTCGCGATGACCTACATCAACTCAATGGATGAGCGTGGCGTCTTTGATGCGCTGCGTTCATGGCTGATCCGCAAAGGCTTTGGCTTTCGCAAACTTTTCTGGATCACAGGCCTTCTCGCCTTCTTTATCTCGCCTGTCGCCGACAACCTGACGACTGCCCTGCTGATGTGTGCCGTGGTATTGGCCGTTGGCGGCAGCAATAACAAATTCATCCTGCTGGCCTGCATCAATATTGTCGTCGCTGCAAATGCCGGCGGCGCTTTCAGTCCTTTTGGAGACATCACAACACTGATGGTATGGCAAAAAAATATCGTCACCAACCAGGGTGCTGTCGACTTCTGGGCCTTCTTTTACCTCTTTATCCCATCAGTGGTGAACTGGCTGATCCCGGCTGCCCTGATGATTTTCGCCGTTCCCAATGGCCAGCCCAACGGAGATGAGGAGCCGGTAAAAATGAAACGCGGCGGCATGACGATCGTCTTGCTGTTCCTTGCCACCATTGCCACTTCCGTCAGTTTCCATCACTTCCTCTACCTTCCACCTGTCATCGGTATGCTGACAGGACTGGCTTATCTACAAATGTTCGGCTACTACCTGAAGATTACGTCGCGTGCAAATGCGACGATTGCCGTCACCCATGAAGAACTCGGCAACCCGGTTGCCTTTGATATCTTCCGCAGAATCGCACGCGCCGAGTGGGATACGCTGTTCTTTTTTTATGGCGTTGTATTATGCGTCGGCGGCCTTGGATTTATCGGCTATCTGGGTCTCGCTTCAGAGGTCATGTATAACGAGTGGGGGCCAACAGCCGCAAACATCTCCGTCGGTGTGGTGTCAGCAATCGTCGACAACATTCCGGTGATGTTTGCCGTATTGACGATGATGCCTGAGATGTCCGAAGGTCAGTGGCTGCTGGTGACGTTGACAGCCGGTGTCGGTGGGTCACTGCTCTCGATCGGCTCCGCCGCAGGCGTCGCCCTGATGGGGCAGTCACAGGGGAAGTATACCTTTTTCGGACACCTGAAATGGACGCCTGTCATTGCACTCGGCTACACCGCCAGCATTGTCATGCATCTGTGGATCAACGAGCACCTGTTTGCAGTATCCGGCTAGCTCTGATCAAGCTGCTTCGCCTACATGGAAGTGCTCCCTCTCCTTCCGGGAGAGGGTTGGGGTGAGGGCTTACACGGATGATCCATGGCAGTGAAGCAGCAATCGTAGGTTATTGTCACCCTACCACTCTTTTTGGTTCTGGCTTTGCCAGGTTGAGATGTTGTTGCTCAGGCATACATCTCTTTGCCATCCTCAAGGCGTAACCAGCCCTTCACGATTCTATATATTACCCAGATCATATCTGCGCCGACGATCAACCCGATGGCAGCCGTAGAATGACTGCTCCACCCGTTGTAACACTCTCGTCAATCTCGAGTTGCCCACCTGCCGCAGTGACGATTTTCCGGGTCATCGCCAATCCAATTCCCTGCCCCTCCTGCTGCATGTCTGCTCGCAGGCCCCTCTTCAGCAACCGGCCTGCCTCCTCTGGAAACCCGGGACCGTCATCTTTGATTTTGATGAGCGTCTCGTTTGTGGTGGAATCGATAGTCACAACAACACGGCTCTCTGCCCATTTGCTGGCATTATCGAGCAGGTTTCCCAGCACTTCATAGAGATCAGACTGCTCGATACGAACACTGCATGCCCCGTCGAGATTGATCTGATAGTCAAGAGACTTGCTGGAATATACTTTTTGCAGTGAACGGACAATCGCTTCCAATGGC
>JAUVEG010000067.1 GCA_030594925.1 Gammaproteobacteria bacterium | reverse complement strand
CGCCTGAATCGAGCAGGATTTTAAAACCAACAAACGGCGTGCCGCCGCGCGTGGTCAGCGGTTTGCCGTTTTTGATCACCAGGCATGGGATGAGCGAGGTACCCTGTTTAAGGGTTCCTGCAGGCCTGCTTGCTCCCGATTTTGCAAAAGAGTTTTTTTCGTAATAGGGGATTTCGAGATTGCCGTTGAATTGATACAGGGTCATCACCGGGGTGGCCGGGATGCCTGCAAATATCCGGGGTGAAATCAACAGCAGCAGGGCGAACAGGGTAACTCTCATACTATTTTTCCTAGGGTGATAAGTGACTGTAACGATGTGGCTGTAGATTATATCCTGATACTTGAAAGTGATGGCAATACATCTGTGAGAATTGATATTTATTGCAGATGTTGTGGAGTAAATAGAGTAGTATCCCGATATCTGAATATGCTGCTTGCGGAGAAGCACTGGATGCAATATTTCATCACTCCTTTTGTTCTTGCCTCACTCATTGTCACATCTCCTGTCGTCGCAGATGACGAGGCCCGCTATGATGCTGTAAAAGCTCTGGGAAGGCTCAATGGAATAGCTTTGCAATGCAAATATATTGGCCAGGTGTCGCGTATGAAACAGGCTGTCGTGGAGACAGTTCCCAAAGAACGCAGCTTCGGGCTTGCTTTCGACCAGGCTGCAAACGATAGTTTTCTTGCATTTATTCAAGAGCAGAGTCCCTGTCCCGGGCCGGCTGGTTTTGAGAATGATGTTGCACAGCAAATCGAGTCTCTACAGCAGGCATTTAAAAATCAGTGATCTGTAGTTTGTATCTCCCTGAATCTTTTCCGGACCTTTTCTCTCTCTTGATAAATAGCACCTTATTATGACCAGATTACTCAGATTGGCGCTGCTGTTGATGCTATGTGCGGCATATACAGGAGTTTCAGCCAAAGAGCCCTTGCGGATTGTTACCAGCATCAAGCCAATCCACTCATTGGTGGCCGGCATCATGCAGGGTGTGGCAGAGCCCCTGTTATTGATGGATGGTTCTGTACCACCGTGGGAATATCGGCCCGATGCCGTTCAGACGGAGGCGCTCAGGAATGCCGATCTCGTCATCTGGAGTGGTGCAGAACTGGAGTTCTTGCTTGGCGAGGCAATTGCCCGGTTGCCTGATAATGTCAGGATTATGGAGATACTGGCCAGCGAAGAGATGAAGGTGCTGCCGGCACGTGGCGCCAAAGAACTGCGTGATGCCTGGTTCTGGCTCGATACTCGCAATATGCTGATCCTGCTGGATGAGATTACCAGGGAGTTGATGCGCCTCGATCCAACTAACTCGCATAGCTATGAGCGCAATCGCGGCCGCATGCTGGAGCCCCTGATCATCATTGATCGTCAGATGGAGTTCGGTTACAAGGATGTGGGCGGTATTCCTGTGTTTTTCTATCATGATACGCATCACTATTTCGAGCAGGCCTATGCCATGAAAGTGGCGGGAACAGTGGCCAGCCCTCCTGCCGCCCCGACAGCTGTGACGGCAGGGCTGCTTACCCTGAAAAACTGGATTGCCGAGGCGCCGCTCCACTGCCTCTTTATCGAGACAGGTCTCAGCGAGCCACATCTTGACCTGCTGCTTGCCGATAGCGGGGTCACTGCAGTCGAGTTGGACTCTATCGGCAGCACACTGCCGCCGGGCCCGGATCTTTATATTAACCTGATGAGAAAAAACTTTGGCGCCATCTCTGACTGTGTGAGCGCATTTCAAAAGGGTAACAAATCTTCATCCCGCGCTGACAGGGATGCTATCAACGAGAGGCGTTTTTCAGAGAAGTTAAGGCCGGGGTATGTGCTGATGAATCAGTATGGGCAGACAGTGACCCATGAGGATTTTCCCGGTCAGTTTCAGCTGATTAACTTCGGTTACACATTCTGTCCGGACATTTGCCCGACGACACTCTCAAGCGTGGCTTATGTGATGGAACTGCTTGGGGAAGATGCGCAGCAGGTGCAGCCCATATTCATCTCGGTAGATCCGCAGCGTGACACACCGGAGGTCCTGAAGCGCTATACCGCCTATTTTTATCCCCGCTTGCTGGGACTCTCCGGCTCGCCGGAGATGACCCGGCGCGTTGCTGATAAATTCAGGGCGCGCTATGAAAAGGTGGCTGCAAAAGATGGTGATCCGCAACGCTACAGCATGGATCATACCGCCAGCCTCTACCTGTTGGGGCGCAACGGCGAGTTTATTAGCAAATTTGCATTCGGTATGTCGCCGGAAGATGTGTCTGAGAGGCTTCGTGCTTATATAAATCGTTGAATCTGTTATCATCAGCATGCTGATTAAAAGTTGTCAATGCCACATACAAATGAAGAGGAATTTTATGAAACTCAAAATGCATACTTATCTTATCCTGTTGCTTCTTGCACTTCCTTTTAGCGGGGCAATGGCCGGGACTTACGATGATACGATCAAAGTATTCAGGAATGCTGGAGAGAGTGGCAGATTCTTTAATAACAGCTACGGCTATGCCGTATTTCCCAATGTTGGCAAAGCGGGGCTTTTTTTTATCGGGGGCTCGTATGGCAAGGGCAAGGTCTATTTTTCCAGCGGTGAGTTTGTTGGCGATGCAAAGGTGTATAAAGGGAATGCGGGCTGGACATTAGGCGGCCAGGTCTTCAGCCAGATTCTCTTCTTCGAGGACAAGCGCGCCTTTGATGAATTTACCAATGGCAACTTCGAGTTTAGCGCCGATGCCAGTGCCGTGGCAGTTACCGCAGGCGCTTCCGCCAGTGCTTCGACAGCCGGCAGCTCTGCCGGTATCAGTGGAGGCAGGAATGATGCAAAAACTGTCGGGGCATACTTCAAAGGCGTAGCTACCTTTACGGTTGCCAGAGGCGGGTTGATGTATGAAGCAGCCATCGGCGGACAAAAATATGAATTTTTCCCCAAGTAATCATGTGCTGACTTTATCGCGGCCAGAAGATCGCTCCCTCGTTTAGACAGCAGCTGTATGCTGTGGGAGCGCTCTTCTGACCGCGATGGAAAAAGTTGGAACTGACAATGCCATGATAGAAACCATCGATTCTCCCTATATTCATGCTGGCAGTGCAACAAATTTCGAAGCGCTGGTGTTGAAGAATTCAAATGAAGGTCCGGTACTGGTTAATTTCTGGTCAAAAAAGGCAGGGCCCTGCCTGCGCCAATATCCGGTTCTGGATAAACTGGTCCATGGTTATGACGGGCGACTGCTGCTGGTCAATGTTGACGCAGATGTCGAGGTCAAAATTACTGCGGAATATGGTATTGCCAGTCTGCCAACGCTGAAACTCTTTCGTCGCGAAAAAGTCGTCGAAACCCTGCATGGGTATCAGTCCGAGGCCGAGTTGATCAATAGTCTGAGTCAATATGTTGCGCGGGACTCCGATCAGCTATTAGCCGATGCAATCGCCGAGTACTCGCGGGGCGATCAACAGCAGGCATACACCAGCCTCTCTGATGCCATCATCAAAGACCCTGCCAACCCGCGACTCCCGATCGCGCTTTGCAAGTTGCTGAAGCACGAGCGGCGTTACTCCGAAGCGCTGACCTTCCTGACATCATTGCCGCAGGAGATCAGTGCGACGAGCGAGGTGAATGCGCTGCGGGATGAACTTGGCTTTATGCTGATTGCCGATAACATCACTGATGTGGAGGCATTGATCGAGCAGGTTGGAGAGCAAACGGATGATCTGCAAGCAATGGTCGAACTCTCTGCATTCTATATTTTGAACAGCGAGTTTGAACCTGCTCTGCAACTGCTTGTGGATATCATGGAAATCGAGCAGGGCTACCATGACAACTACGCTCAAAAATCGATGCTGAAGATCTTTAATGCCCTTGGCAGCGATCATGAACTGGTGAAGCAATTCAGGCCAAACCTGCGGCGTTATACCCATTAGAAGCCCACGCACTGCTTGTGCCGCCTTATGTGGGCTGGATGATTAACGAAAAACTTTTTTTTACCACAGATTCACGCTGATAAAGACAGATTAAAAAATACAATAATGAGCCTCTTGCAAAACACGTAAATAGTGAATTTTGTCATCGCGAACGAATGAGAGAGGTCTTATTTATCAATGAGTTAAGATTTCTCCTTGTAAGTTCTCAAAAAGACCGTGCAGCATACAAACTTCCCCCTTTGTTAAAGGGGGATTGAGGGGGATTTTATTGAAAATGCACGGAATTATTGAGAAGTTACTTCTCCTTTCAGTCGAAATGACAACTTTTGAGAGTTTTGCAAGAGGTTCTAATATCGGTGTGTATCCGTGTTCATCTGTGGTTAAACATTCATGTCGAAGCTGTAGGGCTTTGCTTCATCTGACTCACGAGCCTGCCAAAACCTTCGACCTGCTTCCAGTCTGTGAATTCCACCACCGCATTGCGGTCTGTGGGGCCTCCGGTCATCCACATGATCAGTCGGATCATCAGACGATCCCTGAACTTGTATCTCGGGTAGTCAAGTTTTCCTGCAAAGACAGCGAGCTGCATGGGCTTCCAGGAGATCTGTTTGAGGAGTATCTTCAGATATGGATTTGTATCCGGAGCTCTTTTTTCAGGCTTGCGGGCGACAAGATTGACCGAAAAAAATGCATTGGGGAGGGTGTCGAGCATCGCGGCATTGTTGTTGATGAAATCGACGATGAGCGGGCTGTGTTTGCCGTAACGAATGCTGGCGCCGATGATGACCCTGTCATAATCCTGAAGATCGATGTCTGATTCACGTTCTACGGAGATGAGTGATATCTCATCCCCCTGTCGTTCAATGATCTTTTGCAGAAACTGGCAGATTTTGATGGTGTGGCCATCTGTCGATGAGTAGAGAATGAGGGTTCTCATCAGGTATTGATCATATGCAAAATGCTAGCGAGATCAAGTCTCAGACCGACGATGAATGGGAAAACTCATTTCTCTCGCAAAGGCGCAAAGCTCGCCAAGAAAAACCTTTGCGGTCTTTGCGTCTTGGCGAGAGTCATTTTTGAAATTTGACTCATTTGTAAAGATGTTTGCCACTCAAAGATTACTATTGGAGTTACTCTCTGCCGATCACATTCAGCTTGGTGGGGCCAACATCGCTGCCGACTACTTTGAATGTCGTAATACCGGTCCAGAATCCTCCGAGAGAAACCGTTTCGCCGGCTGGGAAACTGCCGACTTTCATGTTGTTTGCCAGGACTACATAGCTGCCGCTGCCTGGAGGCATCACGAAATAGACTTTACAAGGGCTCGAGATGCAGGTTCCCGAGGAGCCAGCTTCAAGAGTGATCTCCCCGAAATTATTTGTCCCGGCTGCAATTAATGGCCCTGTGAAAAGAGCGACCAGCAAGAGGGATGTTGTGGGGAGGAAACGCTTTGTAAAAGATTTCATTTTAGATCCCCGTTGATCTTATGCCACTCCAAGCGTGCGCCCGATATGTGCAATCACCTGTGGATGTAGGCCGAGACCAGACGCAAGCTGCTGCATATAGCGCTGTTCAGCTGCCGTGTCCACCTCTATCGCAAGCAGAGAAGCGGCGTAAATCTGGGCGGCCATCTCCGGTTTGCCACCTGCAGAAGCGATGACTTTATCGAGATCCAGTGGCTTGTTGGCCTCGGTGATAAAGAAGTCCTTCTCCTCCCGGGTGAGACCGTCATCGTCCAGTTTGCCCACGATTTTCTGCACCTCTGCATTATCGATCTTGCCGTCCGCCTTGGTGGCGTTGATCATCGCCTTGATGATGATCTCTGCGTCGTTTTCCAGCGCCTGCTCATCTTCAGGTGTTTGTGGTTCGACCAGAGCGTGCGGTGGGCGGGTAGGGGACTGCCCTGAATTTTTAAGCGCAGACATCGCCATCGATGCCAGCATGGCGAGAAGGCCGCCGCCAACAGCACCGCCTGCGGATTTTTTGCCACCGCCGAGGATTGCTCCTGCAAGTGCGCCCAGTCCACCAAGCGCCGCTTTGTTATTGGCCAAATTGCCTAGAATGTCACCGAGAGCACCTCCTCCCGCTGTTGTCTGCTCTCTGCTCTGCGGGGCCCTGTTGCTCTGTTGGGCGCCTTTTCCTACTCCAAGATTAGCCAGTATCTCATCGAGGGATGGCTCACGGCTGTTGCCGCTGCTGCTCTGTGTGCCGCCTGTATTAGCGCCGGAGGCCATCTTGCCAAGGCTGTCGAACAGGTCACCCAGGGAACCGCCACCGCTTGCCGGTGCATTGCCCGGTTGTGAGCCGGAGGACATTTTTCCCAGACTGCCCAGCAGGTCACCCAGAATGCCGCCACTGTCAGAGCCGGCACCCAGTGCATTGCCTGCCCGAGAGGTACTCGATTGAGACATGCCCTGTTGTATCAATGATCCCAGGATATCTGTAAAACCAGCCATGACTGCCACCTTTGTATGATTTGTATGTGAGATTGTAATTTTGTATTTGCATGTGAGAGACTGAACCGCAGCGGGGTATTTGTCAACTCAAATTGTTGTTGTTCCGCCGGGCAATAGTCGAGCATCCAGCACTATCTGCAAACAAAAAAAGCCCCGCATAGCGGGGCTTTCTCGAGCTGAAAAACAGGGCGTTGTTACATCATGCCGCCCATGCCTCCCATTCCACCCATTGGGTCCATACCGCCACCACCGGCAGCAGGAGCCTCGTCCTGGGCTTCTTCGGCTACCATCGCTTCGGTGGTGATCATCAATCCGGAGATCGAAGCCGCATTTTGCAGTGCAGCGCGGGTCACCTTGGTTGGATCGAGGATGCCCATCTCGATCATGTCGCCGAACTCACCATTGGCTGCATTGAAACCGTAGTTTCCTTCGCCTTTGGCAACGTCGTTGAGCACGACGGATGCTTCACCGCCTGCATTGGAGACGATTTGGCGCAGCGGCTCTTCCATGGCGCGGCGCGCCAGCTTGATGCCGACGTCCTGGTCATGATTGTCGCCACTGATTTCTGCAATAGCAGTCTGGGCGCGCACCAGCGCAACACCGCCGCCGGCGACGATGCCCTCTTCGACAGCAGCGCGGGTTGCATGCAGCGCATCTTCGACGCGTGCCTTTTTCTCTTTCATCTCGACTTCAGTGGCTGCGCCAACCTTGATGACGGCAACG
>JAUVEG010000090.1 GCA_030594925.1 Gammaproteobacteria bacterium | reverse complement strand
GATGCGATCGTAACGCCGGATGAAAAACAGGCGCGGGAGCTCGCAGAGGTGCGCCGCGCCAAACTGCGTGACAGCCGTCTTGCAGAGCAGAAGGCGGCCAAACTCAATGAACTCTTCGAGCAGATGGGGAAAGAGGAGGTTGTCAATGTCAACCTGGTGGTCAAGGCCGATGTCCACGGTAGTGTCGAGGCGATCAAGGAGTCTCTGGAAAGCATCTCTACAGACGAGGTCAAGATCAGGGTGGTTGCATCAGGTGTCGGCGGCATCAATGAATCCGACGCCAACCTGGCAGCCAGCACAAATGCGATCGTGATTGGTTTCAACGTACGTGCTGACGCGGCATCCCGCCGTATTCTCGAAGAACGCGGACTTGAGTTGCGTTACTACAGCATTATCTATGAAGTGATCGACGACGTTAGAAAAGCTGCTTCCGGATTGTTGTCACCCGAGATTCGTGAAGAGATCGTCGGCCTTGCCGAGGTGCGCGATGTATTCCGCTCCTCCCGCATCGGAGCCATTGCAGGCTGCATGGTTCTCGAGGGTGTGGTGAAACGTAATAATCCAATTCGCGTGCTGCGGGATAATATCGTGATTTTTGAAGGCGAGCTGGAGTCGCTGCGGCGCTTCAAGGACGATGTTGCCGAAGTCAGGTCAGGCACCGAGTGCGGTATCGGCGTCAAGAGCTATAACGACATCGAAGAGGGCGATCAGATCGAAGTCTTTGAACGCACCGAGGTTGCAAGAGAGCTCTGATGCCTGTTGAATTCAGCCGTGCGGAGCGTATCGGTGTCGCGATTCAACGGCATCTCTCTGAGTTGGTGCCGAAACTGAAAGATCCGCGGCTCGCCATGATTACGATC
Organism: Gammaproteobacteria bacterium; assembly: GCA_030594925.1. Taxonomy (GTDB): domain Bacteria; phylum Pseudomonadota; class Gammaproteobacteria; order Chromatiales; family Chromatiaceae; genus Sva-25. The sequence continues at coordinate 5,130 of JAUVEG010000090.1, read as the reverse complement.
CATGAGGCCAGGGTGACGCGGGATCTCTCCTATGCAAAAATCTACTTTACGGTTCTTGATGGCGATGCCGAAGAGAATCGCAAGATTTTGCAGCAGGCCGCAGGCCATCTGCGCCATGAGTTGGGCAAAAACAGCAAGTTGCGTACCATGCCTGAACTTCAATTTGTTATTGATACCAGTATTGACTACGGCAATAATCTGCAATCGCTGATTGAAAAAGCGGTTGCGGAAGATGCGCACAAAGATAGCGAGTAGATTGTTATGGCGCGACGTCGCAAGGGCCGCAACATCAGCGGCATTCTGTTATTGGATAAACCCCTCAACTTAACTTCGAATGCCGCGCTGCAGCGTGTGAAACGCTTCTATAAAGCGGATAAGGCGGGTCACACGGGAAGTCTTGATCCACTCGCAACGGGACTGCTGCCCATCTGTCTGGGAGCGGCAACCAAGGCATCGGCATTTCTGCTCGATGCCGACAAACGCTATCTGACCACAATCAAACTGGGCGAAAAGACAACCACGGCGGATGCTGAAGGTGAGGTCATTGAAACACGCGCTGTCGAGGGTGTCACGCAGGAGAGCGTTACCGCTGTACTGCAGCAATTTATCGGTGAAATCGAGCAGCTTCCTCCAATGTACTCCGCCGTCAAGCACAAGGGTGAACGCCTCTACAAGCTGGCGCGCGAAGGCAAGGTGGTTGAACGCAAAACTCGCCGCATTACCATCTTTTCAATCGCTCTTGTCTCCCTGCATGATGACCTGTTGGAGCTGGATATTCACTGCTCCAAGGGAACCTATGTGCGCACACTTGCTGAAGATATCGGTGAAGAACTCGGTTGCGGCGGCCATGTTGCAGCGCTTAGACGCACGGCGGTCGGACCCTTTGACGACTCTGCGATGGTCACACTGGAACAGGTACAGAGTCACGGGCTTGAAGGAGAACTACAGGCGCTTGATCAATTGCTACTGCCGATCGACAGCAGCCTGATGCACTGGCCCGCAGTAAAACTGGGCGCTGATGCATCTCACTATCTCAAGCAGGGGCAAGCCGTTACTGCATCCACTCTCCCGGCTTCCGGCTGGGTGCGTATTTACGATAATGAAGATCAATTCCTCGGCGCCGGCGTCATCGACGAAAACGGCATGGTCGCACCGCGCCGCCTGATGTTGACATAAGGAAGCTCTGATCAAGTCGCTTCGCGCCTCGACCAGAGCATTCCTGCAAGTTATTCCACGGGGGAAGGGCCAACTATTAATATGTTACGGCAGGCACCCAGTTTACCCTTCCCCCGAACCCCCATCCCGTGGACTCGTCAGATTTTCCTTATAGATCTCTCCTCTGTTCTGATCTTGTAGGAGCGGTCATCTGACCGCGAATTGTATATCACTCAAACAGCAACACCCCGTTGTGATAATCAATCGTATATTTCCCCAGCCTCTCCAGCAGACTCTGCCCAAGCAACATCGGTGAGTCATCAGACTCGGAAATACTGAAAGTGACATCCCTGAAGGTGCGATTTCCAAGAGTAACCGACCGCAGTCTGGCCCGCATATGCTTCTTTTTTGATCCATCAGCCAGTCGGTAGACCTGCCTCGGCAGGAACTCCTGTTCTGTTAAAGTGCCGCTGCGTAGCAAAATATTGGCTACTTTGGGCGACAGCATCATGTCAGCTGCACCACTGTCTATGATCAGGCTTACGATGACGGCATCATTAATCTGTACCGGTATCTTGTAAACGCCGCTCACTTTTTTCAGGCGGATGGCATTCAGATCCTGCAGATTATTTTGTGCTGATGCATGCGCCAATCTCTTTGAGGGGCTGTTGACGGATGCCGGCTGGTAACGCTGGCGCTTGTGCGCAATAAAGCGGCCGTGATCACAAATCACGCCGCGACGCCCCAACTCTCTTCTCAAGAGATTCTTCTCTTCAGGAGTGCTGCTCCACTCCGGTCCCAGCAACTCACAGATGGAGTCATCAGACATGGATTCAAGCTTCTGTGTCTGGGAAGTGACACAGCCTGACAGCGTAAGCGCCACGATGCAGATATAAAGGAGGGATGTAAATACTTTCATAGCGGTTATTTTATCGTATTGGGAGCGTGTTGACGCACAAATGTCTCAATGATGATCATCGGGGCGCCACACTCCGGACACACATAGACCGTTTGATCTGTTTCGTCATCCGTAGTCAGCGTCATGATTCCGTAGCCGAATCGGACACTCCTTGCACTTGGTTTGCTGGTCATCTCATTTCTTTCCATTATCTTTCGTGTGCGACTGAGGTGGCAAAGTTGATTATCAAAGCAATCCAACACAATTTGTTGCAATTAATTCTCATTCATAATGTCTAAAATTATGTAAGAGAGAGCATTTAGAGCCTCTTGCAAAACTCGTAATTAGTGAGTTTTGTCATCTCGAACGAATGTGAGAGATCTTATTTATCAATAAGTTAAGATTTCTCCTTTCAGTCGAAATGACAGTTTTTGTGAGTTTTGCAAGTACTTCTTTAGACTTATGATTAACACTTGGGAGAATGAGCCATGAAAACGATTCATGCAGCAACTTTGATGTTTGTCGCTACTACGGATCGACAGGCGATAGATAGCAGGAGATCATCATGTCCATAACTTTACCCGCAGAAATGGCGTCTGCCATCAAATTCGAATATCTGAATTGGGTTGCTTCCGATCCATTGCCGCGCGATAAGACGCAGAGCCGCCGATTGCACGAGCCGGATTTTCGCATCAGCACGACCGACCCCATGACCGGGCATGATATCGATAATGCCACGAGTCATCCATCCCTGGTGGACGGTGATCTGACGATTTATTTCGATACAGAAGCAACCCGCAAGGCTTTCATCAACATGCCGCTAAATCATCCCAATCACTGCTTGCCATTTGCAGCGACTGATGAGGATGATCGAGGTGGATGAAGGAGTGGAGTGAAGACGATCTATACGGAGGTGCAATATGTTGCGCAGGCTTTTTTATTTGTTTCCTGAAAAACCTCAGGTGCAGGCTGTAGTGGACGAGTTGAAAAAGAAAGGTATCGACTATGGACGGATGCATACCCTGGCAAAAGATGGCGTTGATCTCGATGGTTTGCCTTTAGCTACAGCACGCCAGAGTAGCGATTTTGGCGCAAAACTGGAGTCCTGGTTTTGGGGCGTGAATCTGTTGATTTTCTTCATAGCATTGGGGCTGATCCTGTTTGCGGCTTTTTCAAGTTCATGGTACCTGGCGTTATCAGGGCTGTTCGTTGCCACGGCAAATGTATTGCTGGGAAATTACTTTGTCAGCAAGATCCCCAGGGTGCATCTTGATCAGTTTTGTGGTGCGCTGAGTCATGGCGAGATACTGCTCATGGTGGATGTTCCCCATTGGCGTGTTCGTGAGATTGACCAGGTGGTTACCCGTCATCATCCTGAGGCGTATCCAGGCGGCGTAGGATGGACTATCGAGGCGTTGCACATTTGACGACTTATACCTGCATAGAATACAAGTTAAGCAAGCCAGAAAAAGTGTCAAGAAAGCTGATGAACAAAAGATCATGATTTTGTGACTATCTGCTGCAAACCGATTCTCAACTGTACGAAATTGGCGGTAAACTAATAAAAAGAGTGTGCGTGCAGTGATTCTCTTCTGTTTCTGAGTTCTTCATGTTATGGGAACGTCAATTCGTTGAATAAGTAATAAGCGAGATTCAAAAAATATCTAATGTTTATCAGTGTTCTTGACCTTTTTAAAATCGGGATTGGACCTTCCAGTTCCCATACTATCGGCCCCATGGTGGCCGCTAAAGATTTTGTTGGCCGTAGCATGGAATTTGTTTTGGCACATCAGCATGCAGATGACTTTTATTTTCGGTGCACCCTCAAGGGCTCTTTGGCCTACACCGGCAAGGGCCATGCTACTGATCGTGCAGTTACCTTGGGACTGCATGGCTACTCCGCTGAGAGATTGGCAGGTCAGGATGTCGATGCCTTAGTCAACCGCATCTGGAAGAGTCGCTCCATTGCGGTAGACGATACTCATACAATCATGTTTTCTCCAAAGGAAGATATTATTTTTGATCAAGGTGCGCCACTTCCAGAGCATCCAAATGGAATGATCTTTGAACTGGTTGGGCAGGCTGAGGAGGTTTTACTTTCTGAAACCTATTTTTCCATTGGCGGCGGTTTTATTAGTACGCTTTCTGAAATCAATACAGTGCTTGCGCCCCTTAAAATGGAGCCTTCTGCTTCATACCCATATCCATTTGATTCTGCGAATTCGATGATGCAAATGTCCATCGACAGTAAGCTGTCCATTTCGCACATGAAGCAGGTCAATGAACTCGCAGACATGTCAGAAAAAACGCTGAATCGCGGACTTGATGCAATCTGGCAAGCAATGCAGCGTTGTATTGAAAAGGGGTTGATTGCTCAAGGCACGCTACCCGGAGGCCTTGACTTGCCTCGGCGAGCAAAGAACCTGTACGAACAACTCAAGGATAATCCGGCTGAAACCAATCTCAACGATTGGCTGTGTGCGTATGCCATGGCGGTGAATGAAGAGAATGCAGCCGGGAATATGGTGGTAACTGCTCCCACGAATGGTGCCGCCGGGGTAATACCCGCTGTTCTCTTTTATTTTGTAAAGCATGAAGCCGGAACGAATGAACAGGTCTGGGAGTTTCTTCTCACAGCCAGTGCGATCGGTGGCATTATTAAGCATAGAAGCTCAATTTCAGGGGCTGAAGTAGGGTGTCAGGGCGAGGTGGGTTCCGCAGCCGCCATGGCGGCTGCCGGTTTGTGTGCGGTGCGTGGCGGCACAGCTGAACAAGTCGAGAATGCAGCAGAGATTGCCCTGGAACACCATCTCGGCATGACCTGCGACCCGGTTAAGGGTCTCGTTCAGGTGCCCTGCATCGAGCGGAATGGTTTTGGCGCTATCAAGGCATATACAGCGGCTTCTCTTGCAATCCGGGGCAGCGGTCATCACTTTATGCCCCTGGATAATTGTATTGCCGCCATGAAGCAAACAGGACTGGAGATGTCTGAAAAATACAAGGAAACATCTTTAGGTGGGCTTGCGGTAAGTATTACAGAATGTTGAATGTTTTTATATACAATGCTCCCACGTGAA
>JAUVEG010000196.1 GCA_030594925.1 Gammaproteobacteria bacterium | reverse complement strand
GAGAGATGAATGCTATCGCATTTCAATCGTGGTCAGATGACCACTCCTACATCTGGCGCTAAATAGAACTGTAGGAGCGGTCTTCTGACCGCGATTGCGCATGGAGTTATTGAGAAGTCACGAAGCTTTCTAACAAATTCTCGGCAGGGGATCATCTTCCAACTCCTCGAGCATTCTCACACCACCGATAGGAGTTTGCAGCAGCACTTCAGCATCTCCTTTTTCAACGATGCCAATGACAGCACTCCCTGATCCTGCGGCTTGCTGCTGCCAGATGTACAACACCTTCTCCGCGATATCGGCGCTGACAAAGGCGACAGCGCGCCCCTCACAGGCGAGGTAGAGTGGATCATAACCGAGAATTTCACACACCGAACGTACGCTGTCGCGCACCGGGATGGCGCTCTCCTCGAGCCTGATGCGATGACCGGTGGCGACTGCGACTTCATGCGCCACAGTCGCCAGTCCGCCGCGGGTCGGATCCCTGAGGAAATGCACGCCTTCGATGCTGCTGAGGCTTTGTGCCAGTTCCAGCACCGAACCGCAGTCTGACTCTACCTCTCCGCTGAGACCAAACTCCTCGCGCGCCAGCAGCACGGCTGTTCCATGGTCACCGACACTGCCGCTGACCAGTATACGATCGCCCTCCTGGATCCTGTGCATGCCGAGATGCAGCCCGCTATCCTGTTCGCCTACACCGCTGACGCTGAAGTAGATGCCTCCGCCATGCCCCCGCGGAACCACCTTGGTATCGCCGGCAACGACGCTGACCCCGGCATTGGTGGCGGCTTTTGCCAGCGCCTTGATGGCGCGCACCAGTAGCTCGATCTCCAAACCCTCTTCAAGGATGGCGCTCAAAGTCAGGTAGCGCGGGATTGCTCCGGCGACGGCGAGGTCATTGACCGTGCCATGCACGGCGAGGGAGCCGATATTGCCGCCGGGGAATTCCAGCGGCTGTACGGCAAAGCCATCGACCGACAACAACAGTGGTCCATGCAATGCGCCGACAAGCGCCGCATCAGCCCGGGTGTCGAGCGCACTGTTGCCCAGGTATGCGGCAAAGACATCGTCGATCAACTCCCGCATCAGGCGTCCGCCATTGCCATGCGCCAGGCTGATGTATTGTTCATTCATGGTGATTCACGCTCGCCGCATACTCGATAATCTGTCCAAAAGCCAATCCTCCGTCGTTGACCGGAATCTTCTCACAAAGCAGCAGCTCGATCCCGCTCTGTCGCAGCCGATCGCTGATGAGTTCAACCAGCAGCGCGTTTTGGAACACGCCGCCGCTCAACCCCACATAGTGAATCTGTTCGCTGTGATGAAATTGTTCCGCCAGGCCGCAGATGGTTGCCGCAAGCATGGCGTGAAATTCTCCGGCGCGCCGGGCGACCGGGAGCTGTTGATCCTTGAGCATGTGAAAAAGTGGCTCCCAGTCGATGCACAGCAAACCGTTGTCATTGTTGAGAGGCAGGCTGTCGCCGGGCTCTATGCGTTCGGCGATGGCTTCCAGGCGCATCGGCGCCTCGCCTTCATGGCTTGCTCTCTGCACCAATTCCAGCATCGCGGCGGCGGCATCAAAGAGCCTGCCGACGGCGGTGGTGGAGATGCTGTTGACGCCGCGCCTCCATGCCTGGTGAGCGAGCTGCTGCGTCCCTCTCTCTGCATATTCCAGATCAAGCTCCCAGTGCAGTGCCGCAGCACTGCGCCAGGGTTCCGCAGAGACCTGGTCGCCGCCGGCAACCCGAAAGGGGCGAAAACTGACAGCATGCCGCCACTTCGACGGCGAGCCGATAAATGCTTCGCCCCCCCACAGGGCCCCATCATCTCCCAGGCCGACGCCGTCCCAGCTGAATACCAATCCCTTGTCAGAACGTCCATGTTCTCCCGCCAGGGCCGAAGCGTGTGCACGGTGATGCTGCACCTGGATCACCGGCAAATCGCTCTCTTCAGCCCATTTGCTGCTGGCGTAGCGCGGATGCAGGTCGCAGATGATGCGCTCTGCCCTGACCTGGTAAAGCCGCTGCAGGTCTGCAATCACCTGGCGGAATATGTGCTGACTGCGTTGACTGCCCAGATCGCCAATATGCGGAGAGAGGACGATGCGGTTCTTCCAGGCAAGTGCGATGCTGTTTTTCATGTGACCGCCGGCAGCAATCACGGTTTTTTTTAAATGAAAGGGCAGGGACAGCTCCAGTGGCGCTGCGCCGCGCCCGAGGCGAATCAGGCGCGGAGTGCCCGCCATGTAGCGGGCTACGCTGTCATCTGCAGGGCGGACGATGCGGCGGTTATGCATCAGCCAGCCTTCGGCGACTGGCTGCAGCCGCTGCAGGGCTTCTTTGTCATCGGTCAACACCGGTTCGCCGCTGATGTTCCCGGAGGTGGCGACCAGGGGTCTGTCAAAATCTGCCGTCAGTATCTGGTGCAGCGGGGATGGCGGCAGCATCACTCCCAGCTCGTTCAGGCCGGGGGCAATCTCATCGCAGACCGCCGCATGCGCCTGTTTTTGCAGCAGCAGGATCGGGCGGGCCTGGGAGGTGAGTGCAGCTGCGGTGCTCTGATCCATTACGACCAGCTGCCGCACCATCTCGAGAGCATCATCGCCTTTGGCGGCAACCATCAGCGCCAGTGGTTTGTGCGGCCGGTGCTTGTTGCGGCGCAGGCGTTTGACTGCAGCAGCATTAGCGGCATCGCACATCAGGTGATAGCCACCCACGCCCTTGACTGCGAGGATACGCCCCTCTGTTAGCGCCAGCACGGCAGCCTGCATCGCTGCATCACTCGAGCAGATTTCGTTTCCTTCCTGCACAAAAGTCAGCTGCGGGCCGCACTCGGGGCAGGCATTCGGTTCTGCGTGAAAACGGCGATCGAGAGGGTTTTCATACTCCCTGCGGCAGCTTTCACACAATGGAAAATCCACCATGCTGGTGTTGTTTCTGTCATAAGGCATGGCATCGATGATGCTGTATCTCGGGCCGCACTGGGTACAGTTGATGAAGGGGTAGCGATAGCGCCGATTCGTCGTATCGAACAGTTCATTCTCACAATCTGCACAGATGGCCTGGTCCGGTGGAACATGGATGGCGGCAGTGCCTTCATGAGAACTTTTCAGGATTCTGAAATCGCTGAAATGCTTATGTTCTGCAACTTGGTGTTGTTCGATGCGTGGGCGTGATAGGTGAGGGGCCTCATCAATCAGGGCGGTGCAAAAAGCATCCAGCTGCGTACTCTCTCCCTCGGCGTGGATCTCGACGCGGCCAAGACTATTGCGCACCCATCCGTTGATCTCATATCGCTGCGCCAGTAGATAAACAAAAGGCCGAAAACCGACGCCCTGTACACGTCCGGTGAGCAGCCATTCAACGGCGTCATCCCGGCGAAGGCAGGCATCCAGGGGATTCAATGACTTACTGGATTCCGGCCTTCGCCGGAATGACGGTTTCCGAGGAGCCACAATTTCAGGAAACTGATCTGGATTTGCGCACGCCGCCCGACCACCAGATGCGGCATGCCCCCTCATCGGAGACCATGCACGGCCCTACGGGAGTGCGCGGTTTACAGGCGCTGCCGTAGAGGCGGCACTCATCCGGATAGATGCGTCCCAGCACCACTTTGGCGCAGTCACACCCGGGCGGCATCTTCCCGGCGCGTTTGCGCGCGTCATCACGATAGCCGGGAAAACGCAGGCGTGCATCCAGGCGGCTGTGTGCGGCGTTCAACGCATAGCCGGAGGCGGGGATAATGCCTACCCCGCGCCAGTTGGCATCGACGACATCAAAGACATCGGCAAGCTGTTTGCGCGCCAGAAGATTTCCCTCTTCATGCACCAGTTCCGGATAGCAGTTGTCCAGGAACAGACTATTTTCGATCTTCTGGCGAATCGTGGAGTAGAAGGCGGC
>JAUVEG010000143.1 GCA_030594925.1 Gammaproteobacteria bacterium | reverse complement strand
GGGTGGAGCAGTCTGGCAGCTCGTCGGGCTCATAACCCGAAGGTCGTAGGTTCAAATCCTGCCCCCGCTACCAATTTTAGAATAATAAGAAACCCCGTATACCGGGGTTTTTTATTATCTGCGGAATGGGCCTTGAGGGGCCCATTTTTGTTGGTGTGATTTGGAAACGATCGTTGATATGCAACAAGCGCCTGAACATCTGATTGAGCTGGCACGTTCCACGATTGAACCCATGGGGTTTGAAGTGGCTGGCGTACAGCTGGTCAGTGCTGGAAAGCATGGGAAAATGCTGCGTATTTATATCGATAGTCCACAGGGCATCATGCTGGATGATTGTGCAACAGTCAGCCGTCAGATGAGCGCAGTACTGGACGTGGAAGATCCGATCATGGGCAACTATGATCTTGAGGTCTCTTCTCCGGGGCTGGATAGGCCACTCTTTTTTATTGAACATTTTGAACGATTTGCGGGTCAAAAAGTAACATTACGGACAACGGGTTCCCATCACGGCAGACGCAAATTTAAAGGCAAACTGCTGGGGATAGATGGGGAAGATATTCAGCTTGAGGTGGAAGGAGAGTTGATGAGGCTTCCTTTTTCCGATATCGATTCGGCACGAATTGTGCCTCAGTTTTAAGCAGGAACAGGCGCCATGAATAAAGAGATACTAATGGTCGTTGATGCGGTCTCCAATGAAAAGGAGGTAGACCGCGAGATTATATTTGAAGCGATAGAGATAGCGCTTGCAACGGCGACCCGGAAAAAGAGCAGAGGCGACATCGCCGTACGTGTTGAGATCGATCGTGAAGATGGAAGTTACACGACTTACCGTCGCTGGAAGACGATTGACGAGAGCGTCGTCATTGATGAAGAGAGCGGTGAAACAGCCAAACTTGAACATCCATCACGAGAGGTGACGCTTGAAGCAGCGCGTTTGATGGAGCCTGACCTCGATTTGGAGGCTGGCGACTATATCGAAGATGAGATTGATTCAGTCGAATTCGGCCGTATTGCAGCGCAGACTGCCAAGCAGGTGATCGTACAAAAAGTTCGTGAAGCCGAGCGGGCCAAGGTTGTCGAAGCCTACAGTGATCGTGTCGGTGAATTGATCTCCGGGGTGGTCAAGCGTCTCAGCCGGGGCTCGGTAATTCTGGATCTCGGCAGTAATGCAGAGTCCGAAATCCCCAAAAATGAATTGATTGGTCGTGAATCTGTACGCGTCGGTGATCGTCTGCGTGGTCTCCTTTTTGAGATTCTGGGGGAAGATCATCGCGGACCACAACTTCAGGTGACGCGTTCACGTCCGGAATTTCTCATCGAACTGTTTCGACTCGAAGTGCCGGAGATTGGCGAAGGTCTGATTGAGCTGCTGGGAGCTGCGCGCGACCCGGGTTCACGTGCAAAAATTGCGGTCAGAGCACAAGATCCGCGTATTGACCCGGTGGGCGCCTGCGTTGGTATGCGTGGCTCGCGTGTCCAGGCAGTCTCCAATGAACTGGCGGGAGAGCGTGTCGATATCATCTTGTGGAACGAAAATCCTGCGCAATATGTGATTAACGCCATGGCGCCCGCTGAAGTGCTCTCCATTGTCGTCGACGAGGAGGGGCACAGTATGGATGTGGCTGTGCATGAAGACAACCTCTCCCAGGCGATTGGCCGGGGTGGTCAGAATGTACGCCTGGCGAGTCAGTTGACTGGCTGGGAGCTGAATGTCATGGATGAGACACAATCTGCTGAGAAAGCGGATAACGAAGCGCATAAGTTTGTGAAACGCTTTATGGATAGCCTGGAGGTTGACGAAGAGGTTGCCAATATTCTGGTTCAGGAGGGATTCAGCACACTTGAAGAGGTTGCCTATGTTCCGGTTGAAGAGATGTATGCAATCGAAGAGTTTGACGAGGAGATCGTTAATGAGCTGCGGGAGCGGGCCGGTGATGCATTGCTTACCCAGGCCATTGCTTCTGAAGAGGCGCAGGATTTCCCCTCTGGAGATCTTCGCAATATGGTTGAGATCGATGCGGAACTGGCGACTCAACTGGAAAGTATTGGAGTCAAGACAATTGAAGATCTGGCTGATCAGGCAACTGATGAGCTGCTGGAGATCGAAGGCATGGATGAGAAACGGGCGGGTGAACTGATAATGACGGCTCGCGCTCCCTGGTTTGCGGAAGCGGAATCCTGAGGGATATTTGGTAATGAGTAAAGTAACTGTAAGTCATTTGGCGAAAGATGTAGGCATCACTGTTGACCGTCTGTTGAAGCAGCTTGGCGAAGCCGGCATCAAAAAAAGCAGTGCAGACGATGAAATCTCTGATGTTGAGAAACGTGACCTGCTTGCCAATCTGCGCAAGAGTCACGGTAAAAAATTAAGCAGAGACTCCGGAGGGGCAAAAGGAAAAATCACCCTCAAGCGAAGAAGCAGCAGTACGCTGGCGCAGCCTGCAGCAACGGCGCGCACAGCCAGTAGTCGCGGTCGTGAGCTGGGGCGGAGTGTCAACGTCGAAGTACGGCGTAAACGCACATTTCATAAGGAGATGGAGTCGAAAAGCAGTGAGCAGCTGCATAAGGAGGCTGAAGCAGCTAAAAAGGCGCTGGAGGAACAGGCGCAGCAGCGTGAGGCGCTACAGAGTGAAAATGACGCCCGCCGTCAGGCTGAAGCTGATCGCAGGAACAAAGAGGTAGGCCTGAAACAGGAAAAAGAGCAGAAAAAGGAACAGAAAAAGCAGCAGCTCGAAGATGAGGCTGTGCGCGAACGCGAAGAGCAGGCGCGTCGTGAAGAGCAGCTCAAGGAAGACAAGAAAAAAGTCGCTGCCGCAAAAACAGCTCGCCAGGAGGCGCAAAAGAAATCAGAGCAGAAGCCTGCGGCTCCCGCAAGGCGCCGTCATAAACCTGCTGCAGAAGCAGGCCGCAAGCAGCTGCATGTTGCCAGCGACAGACGTGGACGTGGTAAAAAGAGACGCGCAAAAGGGAGAGCTGCACGCATTGATATTCCCGAGACGGAACACGGTTTTCAGAAACCAACTGCTCCGGTGGTCAGGGATGTCGAGGTTCCGGAAACCATTTCAGTCGGTGATCTTGCCCAGCGCATGTCAGTCAAGGGGGTCGATGTCATCAAAACCCTGATGCAGATGGGAATGATGGTTACCATCAACGAAACCCTGGATCAGGATACTGCCTTGCTGGTGGTCGAAGAGATGGGCCACAAGGCTGTTTTCGGCAAGTCTGCTGATGCTGAATCTTTGCTGCTGGAAAAACTGATGGCTGCATCTGCAGGTGGCGAAGAGACGCCGCGTGCGCCGATTGTCACCATCATGGGTCATGTTGATCATGGTAAAACATCACTGCTGGACTACATTCGCAAAAGCAGTGTGACATCAGGCGAGGCTGGCGGCATCACCCAGCATATTGGCGCTTATCATGTTGAGACAGGCCATGGCATGATCTCTTTTCTGGATACTCCCGGACACGCGGCGTTCTCCGCCATGCGTGCCCGAGGCGCCCAGGCTACGGATATCGTCATCATTGTTGTTGCGGCTGACGATGGCGTTATGCCGCAAACAAAAGAGGCGATTCAGCATGCACGCTCTGCTGAAGTCCCGTTGATCGTTGCTGTCAATAAAATGGATAAACCCGAAGCGCAGCCGGACCGCGTCATGCAGGAGATGGTTGCCGAAGAGGTTGTACCCGAGGATTGGGGCGGCGACGTTCAGTTTGTCAAGGTATCTGCACATACCGGTGAAGGCATCGATGATCTGCTTGATGCGATATTGCTGCAGGCGGAATTGCTCGAATTGTCATCAGTCCCTGATGGCCCCGCACGTGGTGTTATTATTGAAGCGACACTTGACAAGGGCCGGGGTCCGGTAGCAACTGTACTGGTTCAGTCAGGTACTTTGAATAAGGGCGATACGCTTGTCTGTGGTACGGAATTTGGCCGTGTACGCGCCATGTATGACGAAAATGGTATTGAAATCGAAACTGCGGGACCGTCAATACCAATTGCTGTTCTGGGTCTCTCCAGTGCACCCAATGCGGGTGATGATGCAATCGTAACGCCGGATGAAAAACAGGCGCGTGAGCTCGCAGAGGTGCGTCGCGCCAAACTGCGTGACAGCCGCCTTGCGGAGCAGAAGGCTGCCAAGCTCAATGAACTCTTCGAGCAGATGGGAAAAGAGGAGGTTGTCAATGTCAACCTGGTGGTCAAAGCCGATGTCCATGGCAGTGTCGAGGCGATCAAGGAGTCTCTGGAAAGCATCTCTACAGATGAGGTCAAGATCAGGGTTGTTGCATCAGGTGTTGGCGGGATCAATGAATCCGACGCCAACCTGGCTGCCAGCACAAATGCGATTGTGATCGGTTTTAATGTGCGTGCTGACGCGGCATCCCGCCGCATTCTCGAAGAGCGTGGACTTGAGCTGCGTTACTACAGCATTATCTATGAAGTCATCGACGACGTCAGAAAGGCCGCCTCCGGATTGTTGTCGCCCGAGATTCGTGAAGAGATCGTCGGTCTCGCCGAGGTGCGCGATGTATTCCGCTCCTCCCGGATTGGAGCCATTGCAGGCTGCATGGTTCTCGAAGGTGTGGTGATACGTAATTATCCGTTTCGCGTGCTGCGGGATAATATCGTGATTTTTGAGGGCGAACTGGAGTCGCTGCGGCGCTTCAAGGACGATGTCGCTGAAGTCAGGTCAGGCACCGAGTGTGGTATCGGCGTCAAGAGCTATAACGATATCGAAGAGGGAGATCAGATCGAAA
>JAUVEG010000254.1 GCA_030594925.1 Gammaproteobacteria bacterium | reverse complement strand
GTCATAATCCCAGTTTTGACCCTGGCGGCATTTTACCTTGGAAATCTGGTGAGAGAGGCGTACATGACCGGGGCCAGCCAGCTTGCAAGATTTATGGTGGTAGTTGTCGCTCTTGCAGGTGATCTGGGTCTCTGCGACTGCTGCAACACTGAACATGGATGCCGAAGCGATCATGGCGGAGAGTGAATATTTAACGATAGAGTGCATTCCTGGGTTTCCTGTGTGGGTGAATTTAACAACCTGATCTCTCCAGTTACCATCTTATCAATGGTACGAGGATTGTTTCTGGAGGGATCAACGCGACAATTGTAATGATGCGTGAAAATATTGCAACATGGAATTCAGCTGTTGGTGAGCTTCCTATTCTTTGTTGCCGGAGAAGGTATCGCTGGGGATAAAGATCAGTGCAAGAACTCCAATAGCCGACATGGCGCTGGAGATTGTCCTGGATAGTACAGGATCCGATCCGGCAACGATGTTGACAATAGCAATGATTACAACGGAGATGACCCACACGGCGAGCAGCGTCCACCAGCCGGGCAGTCCCATGTCGCGGATACGCTTGGCTTCCAGGTTAAGAGTGGCGAAAATAAAGAGGAAAAGAGAGACAGCGATAGTAATAATCACCGGGATCCCTAATTTTTTCTGCAGCATCGCCTGTGTCTCCTGAAGATCCCCCCCGATCAGGTTTTCGGCAAGCCCCAGGCTGGCTGCCCCGGCCAGCATCAGTGCGAAAAAGAGCACATACAGCAGAGCAATGTAGCCGATGAAGGGGAGGCGCTGCAGATACCCGCTTGTTACATCACCAAAATATGTTTTAAACATTGGAGCTTTCCTCTTGAAATTGTGTTGTCATGTCATTGAAAATAGCAGATTAGAGTTTCCTTAATATTTTGTCCAGTTGATTTGCAAAAGACTGCCGGTCACCCTGGTTCAGCGGCGGCGGACCGCCTGTATCGACTCCGCTGGAGCGCAGCGTCTCCATGAAGTCCCTCATCGTCAGGCGGGCCCTGATATTGTCAGTGGTATAGAGTTCACCACGGGGATTGAGAGCATGGCCTCCCTTTTCAATCACCTCTGCCGCCAGGGGAATGTCACCGGTGATGACAAGATCGCCGGCCTTCAGTCTTTTCACGATCTCATTGTCAGCGACATCGAAACCCGATGCGACCTGAATCGATTGAATGAGGCGCGATTGTGGTACCGGCACCGGCTGATTGGCTACAAGCGTTAGCCGCACCCCGGTGCGCTCTGCCGCCCTGAACAAGATATCCTTGATCACCACAGGGCATGCGTCTGCATCTACCCATATTTTCATTTCATATCTCACCTGGTGGATGTTGTCATTGCGAGGGAGCCCAAGCGACCGCGGCAATCTCACCGTTGCACGTTTGAATCCTCAAGGCGACTCATCACGGTAGATTCGCGGGGGAATCGGGCGGCCAAACAGCACCGCGGTGTGTATCAGCAAACGTTCGACCGAACTCAGTCCGGAGCGTTCGATGACGACGTTGCGAGCCATCTCCGGCTCGTCGGTAATGATGCCGTCCACGCCCAGTGATATCATGCGGGAGATGGAGACCGCATCATTCACGGTCCAAACATACACCTTTTTGCCAGCTGCATGTGTGCGGCGAATAAAGCCGGACGTTGCCATGCTCATATTGACGGCGAGAAAATCCAGATCCAGTTTGGCGAGGTTGCCGACAGCCTTGGTTGATAGCAGTCCGACAACCCACTGCGGCCGCAGTGCGCGGATTTTTTCAATGCCTTTGTACTTCAATGACATGATGACGATGTCGTCAACCATATCAGCCTGTTCAACGATATCTACAACCCGCTGTTCCAGCTGCTGATCATGCCCGTAATATTTGAGTTCGATGACGACATGCGCCTTGCCGCGCGCCATCTCCAATACCTGCGCCAGAGTCGGCACGCGTTCAGCTGAAAAGCCGGGGTCGAACCAACTGCCGATATCGATCTGTTGCAACTGCTTCAGCGGGCCATCCCAGACTTTCAGATCAACGCCCGAGAGCTTCATGAAATCGCTGTCATGGATCACCACAACTTCACCGTCACTGCTCTCCTGGACATCGATCTCAAGCATGTCGGCTCCATCCTCGATGGCCTGGCGTATGGAGGCGAGAGTATTCTCCGGCGCTTTGCCGGCAGCTCCCCGGTGAGCGATAACCACGACATCATCCTGTATCTGGATGCCCTTCAGGAGCCAGTTTCCCGCCAGTGCGGCAGCCGCCACAGCGCCAATCAGTAGCAGCGCAAAGCGTGGTGCGGTCATCCGCCATAGCCGCCGTTGCTGCTTATCTGCGAGATCGCCTGTTGTTATCTCCGCCCCATAGCGTCCATAAAAGATCACTACAAGAGCGGCGAAGCTTCCCGAGGTCAATGTCGTGGTGACAAGATTGCCCAGTGACCATAGCGCTACAATTCCACCTAGCACAATCACAAGTAAGCGAATCGAGTCGAAGAACAGGGGGGCAAGCAGTGAACCCAGCAGTTGCACGCAGACCACAACAACGGCTCCAAGCAGCAGCGTTGCAACAGCCCAGCTCAGCAATGCCGTCACGACTTCACGCTTGTGTCCCTCTACGAGCTTGTTGCTCTCGGCAAAGGTGCGGGCCGGCGAGGTCTCAGTGAAGAGCACCAGGGGAAGCGCCAGCGACCAGCTAAGGAGTTTTCGAATCAGCACCACCAGCATCGTTAGCAGCAGCACTCCGATGAGTGCAACTGCAATCAGGAAAACGGGTGGTTTCTCGCTCAGATAATAGTTGATGTCATACTCTGTAAGCAGCAACCAGGCAAGTACCCCGGCGGCGGCGAGGAATGGCAGCGTGATGATCAACAGCCGGGCAACCAGGTGGGTTGTGAAGTGGAAAATTCTTGCCGCCCGCCTGATTGTAAAACGCAAAGCCTGCAGTGTGCCGATGTGCAAGCCTCGAACTGCGCCGGCGCTGATGGCCATCAGGGAGGCCTGTTCGAAGGCAAGAATGGCAATCAGCAGAGCGGCCATCACGATCAATGCCGCCATGCCAAGTGGCGACAGCAGGAACCAGGCGATATCCAGATCAGAGAGTGCTGTCTTGCCAGAGAGGTGCAGCAGGAGATGGCCGAGCATACCCACCAGCGGGGCGAACAGAATCACACCAAGTGCAATGTAGGCGAGGTGTGTGGTGAAGATCTGCCCAATATTTTTGCGCAGAATCCCCAGCGTCTGCCGCCAG
>JAUVEG010000019.1 GCA_030594925.1 Gammaproteobacteria bacterium | reverse complement strand
CCACAGGCCGAATACGACTGTCAGGATCATCCACGGGGTGACAAAGTAATAGAGTTTGCGCTCCATGATCTTGAAGCGCTCATTGCCGGCTTCGTCATTCGTCATTGCATGGTAGACAAACAGGCGCGGCAGATAGAAGAGTCCGGCGAACCAGGCCGTCATAAAGAAGAGATGAAAAGCTTTTAACCACATAGTGTAAAT
This sequence comes from Gammaproteobacteria bacterium, assembly GCA_030594925.1. Classification (GTDB taxonomy): domain Bacteria; phylum Pseudomonadota; class Gammaproteobacteria; order Chromatiales; family Chromatiaceae; genus Sva-25. Next base: position 11,072 of record JAUVEG010000019.1, on the reverse strand, counting down.
CCTGGGAAGTACTGAAATTTCGTACTGAGGAGTCAGTACTCAGCACCAGAATTTGTCCGCGATGTCACTGTTTTGGCAACTCCCTGTGACTCTCCGCTACTGCATCTATGCCAAGTTTTCGCGCAGTTGCGGTAATGGTCGGGTCGGGAGTCTCCTCGTCGCCGCTGAACCAGTTGCGGATTTTACGCGCGATGAGTTTTATTGCACGCCAAATTTTGGGCAATAGCCAGATTGCCAGCACCATGAAGGCGATGAACATTATTATAAATACCCACGGGTAGGTCAAAGCAGCCCACAGTCCGCCGATAACGGCAAGGTCTTCTGTAAACGAGGCGATCCAGTTGGTTACGGGTTCCGGAGAGGTATTGATCATAAGACGCGTCCCCGCCTTGGTAAAGTGACTGGTTGCCGCAACCCCGCCGCCAAGCAGTGCGGCGGCAAGTGTGACGGCCTGATTGACCTCCATTCCGCTGGCGGCGCCAACTGCCATCATCGCCCCGGCGGGGATGCGGATGAAGGTGTGGATGGCATCCCAGCCTGAATCGACGCCGGGTGTTTTATCGGCAAAAAACTCGATGAAATACATGATGCCGGCAACGCCAAGCACCAGCGGGTTCTCCACCAGCGCCAGTCCCTCCGGCAGCTCGGCGTAACCTGTATTGCCGAGAATTCCGAGCACCAGTATCGCTGCGTAGAGATTGATCCCGGCGGCCCATGAAGCCCCGAGCATCAGGGCAATGGCTTGAATTGTTTCATGATCCATGACGTTGTTTCCTGGAAAATCTACTGCTGAGTCCCTAATATGCGGCTAAACAGCAAAAAATTCAATGTTATCAAAAAGCGGATTATCTGAAGGCGAAAAGATTGCCGCGTCGACTGCGCCTCCTCGCAATGACGATTAGATTGTCATTGCGAGCGAAGCGCGGCAATCTTCCCGGAACTCGCTCTTTGCCCGCAATGTCGATGCAATGGTTTCATCAGTCGTCAGCATTGCGGCTTCGTTTCCTGTGAAATATTGAGTATCATGGAGTGATATCCATTTGTACAGCAGAAGAACGCATATGATCAAGGTCGGCATCGTCGGGGGAACAGGTTATACGGGAGTGGAACTGCTGCGTCTGCTGGTAGCTCATCCACAGGCCGAAGTGGTTGCAGTGACTTCACGTGCTGAATCCGGACGCGCCGTTGCTGATCTGTTTCCCAGTCTGCGCGGCCATATTGATCTTGCGTTCAGTAAGCCTGATGCAACGGTCTTGCATGGCTGTGATGCGGTCTTTTTTGCCACGCCCAACGGCATTGCGATGCAGTCAACCCCTGAATTACTGCAGGCGGGTGTGCGGGTGATCGATCTTGCCGCCGATTTTCGTATTCAGGATCAGGCGCTGTGGGAGCAGTGGTACGGAATGTCTCACGCCTCTCCGGAGTTGCTGTCGCAGGCAGTCTATGGATTGCCTGAGATTCATCGTCAAAAAATTGCTTCGGCAAAGCTGGTAGCCAATCCGGGATGTTATCCGACGGCCACGATTCTTGGCTTTTTACCGCTGCTGGAAGCGGGGGTTGTCGATCCAGCCATGCTGATTGCCGATTGCAAATCAGGGGCCAGCGGCGCAGGTCGTGGCGCCAGCGTGGCGGCGCTGCTGGCGGAGTGTGGCGAGAGCTTCAAGGCTTATGGGGTGAGTGGTCATCGCCATCTTCCCGAGATCCGCCAGGTGCTGGGTTGGACGATTGGAGAGCTGCCGGGATTGACATTTACACCGCATCTGCTGCCGATGATTCGCGGTATCCTGGCGACGCTCTATGCGCGTCTGGAGAGTGAGGGTGTGGATTTGCAGCAACTCTATGAAACGCGTTATGCTGACGAGCCTTTTGTCGATGTGCTGCCATCAGGGTCTCTACCGGAAACCCGCAGTGTGCGGGGTACGAACCGATGTCAGATTGCACTGCATCAGCCTCAGGGTGAGCGTACGCTGGTGGTTTTGTCGGTCATTGACAACCTTGTCAAGGGAGCCGCCGGCCAGGCGCTGCAGAATATGAACCTGATGTTTGGCTTGTCAGAGACAAGCGGGCTGGATTCCGTTGCCTTATCTCCCTGACAACCGCCAGTTCAAACGGCGCCACAAACGAGTCCATATCGAGGCTCCTAGCATCCATCTTTCCGCGCATGGCAGCCATATCCTGATGTGGCTTGGGATTGCACTGCTGTTGACTGCCGGCATGGTTTATCTTGGCAGAATGGTGTATCTGCTGGATCGGGATAATACACATGGAGATCAGGATAAAATCGAATCTGTTGTCGATGAGTTGCAGCAGAAAATCACACTGGTAGAGTCAGAGAGGGATACTTTAAGCCAGTCTGTCGCCACGCTTGAGCGGGCAGCCCAGGTTGACAAGGTGGCGCAAAGAGAGGTGCAGGAGGAGTTGATGACATTACAGGAAGATCGGCAGAAAATGGAACAGGAGTTGGCTATATTAAAGAGGGTGGCGGGGAAAACAAAAGGCACGGTTTCCGCAAAAGGTGTTAAAAAGAGCACAGGAAAAAAACGTAGCAGCAAGAGGAAAAAAAGCAGCAGGAGAAGGACAATTAACAAGAGCCTGCCTACGGATAAGAAAAAGGGAGGGTTCTGAATCTCTGCAAAGCAAACCATACCTGGAGTCTTCCCGCAGGAGGGTTTTTGCTCTCCGGCAGGCTTCCCGGGATGATCAAGCTGTTATCAAGGCGGGAGAAGCAGATGCTTTGTGCAAACATCTCTCCTGCGTCGGGATGACAAATCCGTACACTGATAAATGTAGGATAGTGAAATAACTGATGAAAAGAAAATTCAAACCACCAGCTTTTACAACGGTGATTGGCTCAGAAACAGTGATCAATGGTGATCTTTTTTTTTCCGGAGGTCTGCATCTTGATGGTAAGGTTCATGGCGATGTCATCGCTGATAGTGAGAGTGAAAATTCAACGCTCACGGTGAGTGACCAGGCGAAAATTGTTGGGGATGTCAGCGTTGCTAATATCATCATCAATGGCTCTATTGAGGGTGATGTGCACGCCAGTTCACTGCTTGAACTGGCGGAGAATGCGAATATTAGTGGTGAAATTTACTACCAGCAACTTGAGATGGCAATGGGTGCCAGCGTTGCGGGTGGAATGGTGCATTTGTCAGAAAAAGACGATAATGAAGCTGAAGAAGAACTGGAGTCCCGGCAGGAAGCAGATGATGAGCCTGCAGTGGGAAAAAAACGGGGAAGCTCTGAATAAGTCCATCGGATGGGCGGCGGGAGAGAAAAAATTATTTGTCATTTCGACCAAAGGGAGAAATCTTGGATTTGTTCACTATATCCCGTGCTTTCAGATGTCTGCCGATGGTCGAAATGGCAATATAGTGCATGAAGACTCGGCGTGGACTTATTGAGAAATTACAAATAATCATTGTAACTCATTGATGGTTAACTGATTCCCCGTAGATGAACTTGCGGGAACGCTCTGCTCGAGGTGCGAACCGGATTGACAACTCCCTGCTAATTCTTGACTAAAATAGTAGGAAAAGCGATAGTTAGCATATCAGTTTGATTTTTTTGGAGTATTACGAACATGGCAGAAGCACAGATACAAATGGAGAGCCCGCTGATTTTTACCAGCGCTGCTGCAGCGAAAGTCGCTTCTCTGATTGAGGAGGAGGGTAACCCGGGGCTGATGCTGCGCGTCTATATACAGGGCGGCGGCTGTTCAGGCTTCCAGTATGGTTTTACCTTTGACGAAGAGGTAAAAGAGGGAGATACAGAAGTCGAGACGGATGGCGTCAAACTGCTGATCGATCCAATGAGCTTTCAGTACCTGAGCGGGGCAGAAGTCGATTACACAGAAGGACTTCAGGGAGCACAATTTGTTATCCGCAATCCGAATGCATCCACCACCTGCGGCTGTGGCTCGTCATTTTCGGTTTGACGGGATAGAGACGCCAGTCTACCGATTAAGCATTGTCCCCTCTTTTTAACTACAGATGGAGAGAGATGCACACGGATAAAGGAAAAATCTGTGTGCATCTGTGATAAAAATCTGACAGGCTGCTTCATTTGCAAAGATGTTGGTCAGCAGAAATTACTGGTGATGGTCCATCGTCATTTCAGGTTTTACCTGGAGCCTTATTCAGAGTGTTGCCGGAGGCTGTTTCCGTCGGGGAGTTATGCAGGGTCTCATCTTTGAGGCGGTCCAGCGTTTTCAGCAGAGGACCAGCAAAAGAACGGAATTTTTTATCATTTTTGCGTAACGCATCTGCAATCGGAAGGCGGTGTGAGAGTGGATTGACATGCCTGCCGTTGATGCGGAACTCATAATGCAGATGTGGCCCGGTTGCAAGGCCCGTCGATCCGACATAGCCGATGACTTCATTCTGACGTACCTGCCTGCCTTTTTTCATCCCTCTCTTGAAAGCTGAAAGATGACCATAGACGGTGGTGTACTTGCCGTGTTTGATGTAGATGACCTTGCCATAGCCGCGCTGGCGGCCAATGACGCTCACCGTGCCATCGGCGGTTGCCCACACAGGCGTTCCTCTTGGAGCTGCATAATCGACTCCCTTGTGTGAACGCCAGCGCCGCAGCACAGGATGCCAGCGGCTACCGGTGAATTTAGAGCTGATGCGGGTAAAGCTCAGCGGGGTGCGTATAAACTGCTGGCGACGGCTGCGTCCTTGTGGATCCAGATAATCGACCTTGTCCCGGGAGTCGGCATAACGGATGACACGGTGTTTTTTCTTGCCGTTAATGAATTCTGCGGCAAGAATTGAGCCAGTGCCAATACGCTGGCCATCGACATAGCGTGCTTCAAAGATGACGCCGAAATAGTCGCCTTTTTTAATCTCACTGCCGAAGTCGATATCCCAGCTGAAGAGTTTTGCCATCTTGATAATCAGATTTTCTGTCATACCGGCGCGTATTCCGTCATTAAAGAGCGATGACTCTATGGTTCCATGGGCGGTTTCGATCTTTACCTGCATCTCTTTCTCATGCTTGTTGACCTGAATATCATCATCGCTGATTAAATAGCTGGTGCTGTGCCTCGAGTCGATATTATGGGTGATCTCAACCAGTTCGTTCTCTTTGGAGAACTGAAAGTGGAGCATCTGTCCGGGCCGTAGCCGCGCCAGTCGTTTTTTGGATTTATTGTCAAGCAGGATGAATCGCTGATAGAGCGTTTTATCGATGCCGAGCTTATTGAATATTTCGAGCAGCGTATCTCCGGCCCTCACCTGGTGGATGACCAGCAGGGGTTTGGACTCAATAACTCCGGGAGGTATCTCCTCCGCCACCTCGTCGTCAGTTAGAAAATCTGACTCATCAACTTGATCAGCAACTCCTGAAGCCGGTGTTTCAGGCGCAATTTCGCTCTGTTCCTGAAATGGGAGCTCAATACTCTCATTGTCGGGGTGAGTGTCATGCTCCGGCAGTAGCCAGATAATCAGTGCGGCGAGAACAATGACAGCGAAAAAACCGGTCAGAAAAGATTTCATACAGGCGAGAGCCTTGGATTTTTATATTGATATCACGGCTGGTAATTATAATCTGCAACACCTTCTAATGACAGCGACACTGATTTGAGGTAGATTGCGCAGATTCGAATCATGTGTAATCTGATAAAAATCTGACAAGGGTAGGTGATGACTTCTACAGTGGAAGCAATTGAACTAATCTCGCGGGGCACAGAGGAGATTCTGCTTGAAGACGGCTTGATCAAAAAGCTGGAACTGGGCAGGCCTCTGCGCATCAAGGCGGGGTTTGATCCGACCGCACCTGACCTGCATCTTGGTCATACGGTATTGATCAATAAATTGCGCCTTTTCCAGCAACTGGGGCATGAGGTGATTTTCCTTATCGGGGATTTTACCGGCATGATCGGTGACCCCACCGGCAAGAGCGCCACCCGTCAACCATTGACACGCGAGCAGGTTCTGGATAATGCCGCCAGCTACAAAGAGCAGATTTTCAAGATCCTGGATGAAGAGAAAACACGCGTGGTTTTCAACTCCGAGTGGATGGGTGAGATGGGGGCTGCTGAGCTGGTGCAGCTGGCAGCAAGTCATACGGTGGCACGCATGCTGGAGCGTGACGACTTCCACAAGCGCTATAAAAACGGTCAGCCCATTGCCGTTCATGAATTCCTCTATCCGCTGATCCAGGGTTATGACTCGGTGGTTCTCGAGGCGGATGTCGAACTCGGAGGAACCGATCAGAAATTCAACCTGCTGGTTGGCAGGCAGCTGCAGGAGCAGCGGGGACAGGAGCCGCAGGTGGTAATCACCATGCCGATTCTCGAGGGGCTTGACGGTGTGCAGAAGATGTCCAAGTCGCTGGGGAACTATATCGGTATCACCGATGCCCCGGATGATATGTTCGGCAAGATCATGTCGATCTCCGATACCTTGATGTGGCGTTACTTCGAGCTGCTGAGTTTTCGCCCCATGGATGAGATCCAGGCGTTTCAGAAACAGGTCGATGAGGGCGCCAATCCCCGCGATATCAAGTTTCTGCTGGCGCAGGAGATTATTGCGCGCTTTCATGATGAAGCGGCGGCCGTGCAGGCGCAGGAAAATTTCATAGCGCGTTTCCAGAAGGGGGCCATGCCTGATGAGATGCCTGAAAAAATGTTCACTCTCAGCGAAGAGAGCATTGGAATCGCCAATCTGCTGCGCGATGCAGGCCTGGTGCAGAGCACGAGTGAAGCGATGCGCATGATCAAGCAAAATGCTGTGAAGATCGATGGAGAGCGCATCAGCGACAGGTCCCTGCAGTGCATGGCAGGTGAAACCCATGTCTACCAGGTGGGGAAGCGGCGTTTTGCACGGGTGAGCCTTGAGACCTCTGCGTAAGAGAGTCTCTGCATAAAATGGCGGGAGCATCTATCATCCTGCTGTTGAAGATAGCGCTGCTGTTGGCCGTGCAATCGCTGCATGCAGAGAGCAGCCCGGCGGTGCAACCTTCCGCGCCATCACAAACGGCCTCTGAGGCTGAGTCGGGGTCTGGTGCTGAAAATGGAACGAGTCAGGCGCCTCCCGTTGCTGAAGTTGCTCCCATCAGTGTCCCGGTGAGTGATGCTGTAAAACAAGCAGCACTCCTCATGCGCCCTTCAGGAGCGACCCTGGATCAGGTCGTTGCAGCAATGGTGATTTTGAACCCGGCTGTGTTTGAACATGGGGATCTGCGGCATGTCGCATTTTCCACTCCCCTGAACGTTCCCTCCACACAGGAGATCCTGCGTGAAGCCTCCGATGGACTGGAGCTGTTATTGCTGCAGCTTGATATTGTTGCAGCGGCTTCTCCTTTAGCCGGATTCAATGATAGTGCTTCATTACCGCAGGCGCTGGTCACGAAGCAGGAGGATGCGCCGGCAGTTTATAGCATTACGCAGGCCGGGATAACAGCGCCGCAGACTCCCGCTGCTGAAGGCTTCCTGATTTTCAGCAGCCATGTCTGGATTGGCGTGAGCGTTGTAGTGTTGCTGATCTCTCTGATGTGGGGCTTGTTCCGATTCGGCATAAACAGAAGCGGCCAGCGCCTCACGACAAGCGGAAGTGCGGCAACCACGGGCGAGAAGAGTGCTCCGCAGGATGATCGACGCAAATCACAGTTGTACAATTTGCCGGATGATTATCTCAACTATGATGATATCGAAGAACTGCTGCAGCGGTTGGTCGGGGATTTTCCTGATGCAGCACGACAGGCGCTTCAGTTGATGGGTTTTTTTAGGGTGCGGAAGGATCCGGAGGGGTTTTTGCGCCAGCATCAAAAATTGCTCGAAAGCGGCTTTTATCAGCGCCATGCCAATATGTGGAGCATCATCAATCGGGATGCTGTCGAGCTGGGTCTGCAATTGAGTGCGGAAGCTGCAGCGAAAAACCCTGCTCTCCCTGATGAGAGGATAGAGCAGTTGAAGGAGAGAGTGGAGATGGCGGAAAATGCCACAAGAGCCGCCGTAAAACGGGCCGGTAAAGCAGAATTGGCACTCAGGAAGATGCAGTTGCAGCTGGATTTTGGTGAAACGAAAAATGATTCATGATGACGACAACCTGACAACACTGCGCGACCTGGTGCGCCGGGGCGCCAGCATGTTCAACGAGGCGCAACTCTTTTTTGGTCATGGCACAGACAATGCCCTGGATGAGGCGCTGCAACTGGTGCTGCATGCGCTCCACCTGGATCACACTCTGCCGCAAAGTTATCTGGATGCACATCTCACCGACGATGAGAAAATGCGGGTTCTGGGGCTGTTTCAGCGACGTATCAAGGAGCGTGTTCCTGCAGCCTATCTGACCGGCAAGGCATGGTTTGCCGGTCTTGAGTTTGACGTCAGCAGGGATGTGCTGGTGCCGAGATCACCCGTTGCCGAGTTAATCGGAGAGCAATTTTCACCATGGCTGGAAGCGTCAGATGTGAATGCAATCCTTGATCTCTGCAGCGGCAGCGGCTGTATTGCAATCGCCTGCGCCTATGCGTTTCCTCAGGCGCAGGTGGATGCAGTCGATATCTCCGCGGCGGCGCTGCATGTAGCGCAGTCGAACGTTGATAAGCATCATCTGCATGAGCGCGTTGCTGTGATCGCCTCGGATCTGTTTGATCAGCTGCCGCCGCGGCAGTATGACCTGATTGTGAGCAACCCTCCCTATGTCAGCAGCGATGAATACAAGGGGCTCCCGCCCGAGTATCAGCATGAGCCGGAGATTGGTTTGGAGGCGGGTGGTGACGGTATGGACGTCGTCACGCGTATTTTACAGGATGCGGCTCCTTTCCTTGCGCCAGGTGGTATCATCATCGTCGAGGTTGGGGCGTCAGCGGATTTGCTGATGGCGCGTTTCCCGGATATTCCCTTCTTGTGGCTGGATTTCGAGAAGGGCGGTGACGGTGTGTTTCTGCTGACTGCGGAGCAGCTTCGGGATTGCTGCGTTGGCGGAGCCTCCCCGCAATGACAATGTCGAAAACCTGCACGGGTTATTTGAGAGGTTACAATGGTATTACGTCGGGCAAAAAGTATAGAAGAGTATATCGAGTGGGTCAAAAATGCGCGTTTTGAGGTGCAGGATCTGAGGGAGTGCGTGATGTTCGAGGCAGAAGAGATGCCGCGTTTTCCTGTCTATCTGGAACCGCTGGAACAGAGTATCAACAAGATCTACCAGGATATGTGCGACGGCGTCTATCACTTTGGCAGGGAGGATCTGCCGTATATGGAGCTGGTTCACCAGTTTGGAGACATTATTCCGTTTCATCTGCTGTTAAAACAGATCAATGAGACGCACCGTAAAGGGCTGGAGATTGACGAAGATGAGTGATGCCTCACAACAGCGACTGGTGTTTGATCTCGATCTGATCAAAAAGTACGACCAGAGCGGCCCACGCTACACCTCCTATCCGACAGCGGTTAAATTCAATGAAGCCTTTGGCGAAGCTGAATACCGGGAGGTGGCCGGGAAGTCGAACGACAGCGACAATCCGCTGTCGCTCTATTTCCACATTCCCTTCTGCGACACTATCTGTTTCTATTGCGCCTGCAATAAAATTGCCACCAAGGATCGCAGCAAGGCGGCAGAGTATCTGCAGCGAGTGAAAAAAGAGCTCGTCATGCAGGGAGAGCTGTTTGACAACAGCCGCCCGGTCGAGCAGCTGCACTGGGGTGGAGGCACTCCGACTTTTCTCAGTGGTGAAGAGATGCGCGAGCTGATGCAGGCAACTGCGAAGGCTTTTCAGTTAGTGGACGACGATCGGGGTGAATATTCGATTGAGATCGATCCGCGCGAGGCCGATGCCGACACCGTCAAGCTGCTGCGGGAGATTGGTTTCAACCGCATGAGCCTTGGTGTGCAGGATTATGATCCGAAAGTGCAGCAGGCCGTCAATCGCCTGCAGTCCCGCGAGATCACGGAGAATGTCCTCAACGCAGCGCGCGCAGAGGGGTTTCGCTCGGTCAGTGTCGACCTGATCTATGGACTGCCGCGGCAGACAGTTGCGGGTTTCCGCACTACCCTGGATGCCATTCTCGAGGCACAGCCGGATCGTCTCTCTATCTTCAACTATGCCCATCTTCCCGAGCTGTTCAAACCGCAGCGTCGCATTCATGTCGAAGAGTTGCCGGAGGCCTCTGAAAAGCTGGATATTCTGCAGATGACTGCAGAGAAGCTGGAACAGGCCGGTTATCTCTTTATCGGCATGGATCACTTCGCCCGCCCGGATGATGAACTGGCGGTGGCGCAGCGCGAGGGGACGCTGTACCGCAATTTTCAGGGCTACTCTACGCACAGCCACTGTGACCTGATCGGCATCGGCATCACCTCGATCGGTATGGTCGGGAACAGCTATTCGCAGAATCTGCGCACCCTGGATGACTACTACGCCGCAATCGACAGCGGTCATCTGCCGGTGTACCGCGGGCTTGAGCTGAACCGGGATGATCTCATCCGCCGCGATGTCATTACCCGTCTGATCTGCCACTTCCGCCTCGACTTCTCATCCCTGTCGGATCGCTGGGAGATCAGTTTCAGTGACTATTTTGCGCGGGAGTTAGAGCGTCTTCAGCAGATGCAGTCTGACGGACTGCTTGTGGTCAGCGATCACGGCATCAGTGTGGAGCCCAAAGGACGTTTTTTGATCCGTAATATCTGCATGGTCTTCGATGCCTATCTGAATCCTCAGGGCGAGCAGCGCTTCTCAAAAGTGATTTGAGATTGCCGCGTTGCCGAGGCTCCTCGCAATGACCGTCACCTGTCATTGCGAGCGCAGCGCGGCAATCTTCAGGAACTGCGGGAAAAGCTCAGGTGCGGGAGAAACTCAGGCGAAAAAGTTTTAATATGAGTAACAGCCAGGGCGCTCCATGAAGCAGCAGGTCGAAAATATCGATCGGCCTGGAGAGTGAGCCGTCGAACAGCATTCCCAGTTTTTCCACGATATGCGGTTGCGGGGAGAAGGGCGCCAGCCCAAGCGTAAGTGCGACGAGGATAAGTGCTGTTAGCGGAAGCTTATCTATCAGTTTCATCATTTCTAAGCATCATACCTGAAAATGGCCCCAAACAGTGCGTGGCTAAAGAGAAAACCAG
>JAUVEG010000075.1 GCA_030594925.1 Gammaproteobacteria bacterium | reverse complement strand
AACCTATCAACTCTTCCCATACACAGGAATTGCGGCGCCGGTGACGCAGCGTGCGGCATCTGATGCCAGAAACTGAATCACGTCAGCCAGCGCCTGCGGTGGAACCCACTTGCTGTAATTGGCATCGGGCATATCCTCGCGATTGCGGGGTGTATCGATGGTGCCGGGGAGTATGCAGTTGACGTTGATCCCCATCTCTCTGTTTTCAGCGGAAAGCGTCTCGGTGAGGGTGATGACAGCTGCCTTGGAGGCGCAATAGGCCCCCATTTTCGCCTTGCCTTCACGTGCTGCGCGGGCCGAAATGTTGATGATTTTTCCACCTCCGTTTTCCAGCATGGAGGGAAGAGTGGCCCGGCAGCAGTTGAAGACGGAGCGCACATTCAGATTCATCATGAAGTCCCAATCCCTGTCTGCAGTCTCGTGAACCAGAGGCCCCATGGTGAAACCGCCGGCAATATTGGCAAGAATATCGATCTGGCCAAATCTTCCCCTGGCTTTACCGACCATGTTGGAGACAGACTCCGGGTCGATCAGATTGGTTGGAATGATGGCCGACTCAGTTTTCCCGGGAAGGGCGTCCTGCATCTGCTGCAGACGCTCCTCATCGATATCGACAAGTACGATATTGGCCCCCGCAGCAGCAAATGTTTGCGCGACTGCGGCGCCAAGATTCCCGGCGGCGCCGGTAATGATGATGGTTTGATGGTTGAATTCTGACATGATTTCCTCTTGGGTCTCCTTGTTGGTTGGGATCAAGTGTAAAGCAATCTTCAGCAGTGCTCCAACCATGTCTGAAACCTCGTTATTCAGTATCGCGGTGAGAAACAGCTTGTTACCATGAAATGGCTGGATAAATCACTGGCCGCTCGGTAAACTCGGCATTCCCTTGATCAGTGACGAGCCTCCAGCTCTTTCCCGATCTCATTAACAGGAGTGGATAGTGAAAAAATATATTTTTGGAAGACGCCTGCCGGCTGCTGTCATGGTGGCAGCCTTGACTCTGGTTGCGCCGCTGACAGCGAATGCTTCTGATACTTACAATAGTGAAGAGTGGGAGTATAGCGCCAGTGTCTACATGTGGATGCCCAGTATGAAAGGAGAGACCAACTTCGGTGCTGATTTCGATGTCGACTTTAAGACCCTGCTTGATAATCTCAAGATGACGTTCATGGGGGCATTCGAAGCGCGCAACGGCAGCTGGTCTCTGTTCACCGATGTGGTCTATCTGAATGTTGGAGGCAGTCAATCAGCCACGATAGAAGGTAAATTTCTTCCTGTGAGTAGAGATCGCAAGGTGAGTATCGGTCTGAAATCCTGGATTATCACGCTGGCCGGCGGCTACAATGTCGTGGACAGTGAAAAGAGCAGGCTTGATCTTATCGCGGGAACAAGATATTTCTATCTCAAAGAGGATCTTGGTCTCAGGATTACTGGTGGTGTGATAGACCTTGATCTCTCGACTTCCGTATCAGATCATGTGTGGGACGTGATCGTCGGTGTCAAGGGTCATGTCAACATCGATGCCAACTGGTATCTTCCCTACTATTTCGATATCGGCGCAGGAGGCTCGGATCTGACTTTGCAGGCGATGGCCGGGGTTGGCTACAGGTTTGAGTGGGGTGATGTGCTGTTGACCTACCGCCACCTGCACTATGATTATGACTCCGATTTTCCGAATGCCGAAATGGATGTCAGCGGCCCGCTGCTGGGCGCAAAGTTCCGTTTTTGAAGCCTGCTGATCTAAAAAGCTTTTACAGTGAAAACTCACAATCTTAACCTGAACTAATGGAACTCCTTATCCTGTTACTGCCAGTTGCCGCTGCCTCCGGTTGGCTGGCTGCCAGGCGCTCCATGCGCCAGCAGCAGGAGCGGCAGTGCGAAGCGGATATGGATTCCGCCTATTACCGTGGCTTGAACTACCTGGTCAATGAGCAGCCTGACAAGGCAATCGATGTTTTTGTCGGCATGCTGGAGGTCAACAGTGAAACGGTAGAGATGCATCTTGCCCTTGGCAGTCTGTTTCGGCGTCGTGGCGAGGTCGACAGGGCGATTCGCATTCATCAGAATCTGATCGCACGTTCAACCCTGTCGGCAGATCAGCGTTCCCAGGCTGTGCTGGCTCTGGGCAACGATTATATGAAGGCGGGTTTGCTGGATCGTGCTGAGGGGTTGTTCGAAGAGCTGGTCGAAAATAAACGCCTGCTGCAGCCTGCGCTGACTAATCTCAAGATGATCTTTCAGCATGAAAAGGACTGGAAGAAGTCATTTGAAGTGAGTCAGCGCCTGGATCTGCTCGGTGAAAAGGGTGAGGGGGAGGATCAGGCCCACTTTCTGTGTGAGCTTGCCGAGATGGCGATTAAGGATAGCAATGAAATCTCAGCCGGGAGTTATCTTAAACAGGCGCTTGAGGCTGCCCCGTTTGCTTTAAGGCCGCAGTTGATTATGGCTGGCATCTCCGAAAAGCACGGCGCCTGTGAGGAGGCCATCACCAGGTTCAAGCAGATTGCGGATCAGCATCCCAACTACATTGGGGAGATTCTACAGCCGATGTCTGAATGCTTTCGGCGTTTACAGCAACCATCCCGGTGGATTGAATGGTTGCGGGAGATTTATGCGAACAAGCAGAATCTTCAGGTCATGCTTGAAATTGCCTCCGAGCTTGAGAGCAGTGACGGGGCTGATGCGGCAATAGAGTTCTTGACTTCGGAGCTTGCCAATACACCAAATCTGAAGGGTATCCATCAATTGATTGCTCTGCGCATGATGCAGCAGGGAGAGCATCAGTCGCAGTTTTTACAGATGATCAATCAATTTGTAGAGCGCATGGCTGCCAGGCAATCGGCTTATCTGTGTCACCGCTGCGGCTTTACAACACGCACCATCCACTGGCAGTGCCCGGGTTGCCGCTCCTGGGGAACCATGCTGCCGACAGATACACAATAGAAAAGCTCTGAGATGAATCGCTACGCTCTTCATTCAGGGCTTTTCTGCAAGTTCCCAAGGAATTAATATTATGCATTCGCCCATAATCGTTGCACTGGATTACCCGGCGCCGCAGCCTGCATTTGAATTGCTGGAAAAGCTGGATCCGCAGCTGTGCCGGGTCAAGGTGGGTAAAGAGATGTATACCCGTATGGGGCCGTCTTTTGTCGAAGCCTGCATGAAGAGGGGTTTTGACGTCTTTCTTGATCTCAAGTTTCACGATATACCAAATACCGTTGCCGGTGCCTGTCGTGCAGGAGCGGATCTCGGCGTGTGGATGATGAATGTACACGCTTCAGGCGGCCGCAGAATGATGCAGGCGGCGCGTGAAGCGGTCGACAAGTCGTCTACGCAAACTTTTTTGATTGCGGTCACTATTCTCACCAGTCTCAGTGAAGAGGAGCTGGCAGAGGTGGGCTTCAGCGGCAGTGCGGCCGATAATGTCAGTCGTCTTGCGGCACTGGCGCAGAGCTGCGGTATGCATGGTGTGGTGTGCTCCCCGCGGGAGGCGCAGCAGCTGCGCAGTGATCTGGGTGATGAGTTTTTATTGGTGACTCCGGGGGTGCGTCCAGCCGGGAGTGATACGGCTGACCAGCGGCGCGTCATGACCCCGCAGGATGCCATGAGCGCCGGCTCGAACTACCTGGTGATCGGGCGTCCGATAACTGCGGCCGAGGATCCACTGCAGGCACTGCAGCAAATTGCAGATTCCCTTGGCTGAAGCCTTGAAACTCTAGTTCACGACCCAATATTTATTGCATTCGTCGTAACTTCTCGAAAGCCGGTCAATTTTATGAGTCTGTCAGGGCTGGGAACTGCTTTTCAGGGACGCGTGAATACGTCCATGTAAACTCTGCTAAAACATCCCTGTTTTAGACAGCCCTGAAAAGCAGAACCCACCCCTGCCTTCTGCATAGAGTCATTGAGATGTTACGATTCTGGGCACTAGCTCACGAAACTCATTAAAACTTGAATATCATTTTGGAGATAAATAGACCATGACCGTTGACGCGCACCAGGAAACACAACAATTCCAGACCGAGGTTTCACAGATTCTGAATTTGGTGATTCGCTCGCTCTATTCGAACAAGGAGATTTTTCTGCGCGAGCTGATCTCCAATGCTTCGGATGCTGCAGAAAAACTCCGTTTTGAAGCACTCTCCAATGATGGACTCTATGAAGGTGATGCCGATCTCTCGATTCGTCTGAGCGTGGATAAGGAGAATCGCACCCTGACGATCTCTGATAACGGTATCGGCATGAACCGTGACGAGGTGGCCGAAAATATCGGCACCATAGCGCGTTCCGGCACCAGGGCCTTTTTTGAATCGATGTCAGGTGACGATGTCAAGGACAGCCGTTTGATCGGACAGTTCGGCGTTGGCTTCTACTCGGCCTATATCGTCGCGGATCGCGTCACGCTGGTCAGTCGCCGGGCAGGTGATGATGCTGAGAATGGCGTCAAATGGGAATCAGACGGCAAAGGCTCCTTCACCATCGAGACTGTTGAGAAGAGGGGCAGGGGTACGGATGTTATTCTGCACCTGAAAGAGGATGAAAATGAGTTTCTCGAGGGTTATCGTCTGCGTTCGGTGATCAGTAAATTCTCAGATCACATCTCCATGCCTGTTATGATGCTAAAAGAGGATTTTGGCGCCGAAGAGGAGAGTGAGGATGATGAAAAAAAGGAGGCGCAACCGGAATGGGAGCAGGTGAATACCGGAACTGCACTGTGGATGCGCTCAAAGTCGGAAATCAAGGATGAGGAGTATAGTGAGTTCTATAAGCACATCGCACATGATTTTGAAGAGCCGCTGGCGAAAATTCACAATCGCGTGGAGGGAACCAATGAATACACCTCGCTGCTTTTTGTTCCCAAACGCGCACCCTTCGACCTGTTTACACCGGAGCAGAAGCATGGAGTAAAGCTCTATGTGCGCCGCGTCTTCATCATGGATGAGGCCGACCAGCTGATGCCCCGCTATCTGCGCTTCATCAAGGGCGTTGTCGATGCTGACGATCTGCCGCTGAATGTCTCGCGTGAAATCCTGCAGCACAGCAAGAAGATCGACTCGATCCGCAATGCCAATGTCAAGCGGGTTCTGACACTGCTGGAGAAGATGGCGAAAAACGATGCAGAGGATTTCCAGACCTTCTGGGAGACCTTTGGCAAGGTGCTCAAAGAGGGGCCGGCTGAGGATGCCGCCAACGCAGAGCGTATCGCCGGGCTGCTGCGTTTTGTCTCGACAACATCAGAGGATGATGCTGAAAGCATTTCGCTGGACGGCTATCTCGAGCGTATGCAGGATGAGCAGCAGAAAATCTACTATATGACAGCAGATTCAATCGCTGCTGCAAAATACAGTCCTCATCTTGAAGTCTTCAAGAAGAATGATATCGAGGTGCTGCTGCTGACTGACCATGTCGATGAGTGGCTGGTTTCCCATCTGCATGAATACAAGGGAAAACAGCTGCAGTCAGTTGCCAAGGGTGAGGTTGACCTTGAGAACCTCAAGAGTGATGAGCAGAAAGAGAGCCATAAAAAGAGCAGTAAAAAGCACAAAAAGTTTTTGAAGCGCCTGAAGAAGGCCCTGGGCGGCAAGGTCAGGGAGGTTCGTCTCAGCCAGCGTCTGACAGAGTCGCCGGCCTGCCTGGTCGTCGAAGACCACGACATGAGCCAGAATCTGGCGCGAGTTTTGCAACAGATGGGGCAGGATGCCCCGGCGACGATACCGACGCTGGAGATCAACATGGATCATCCGGTTGTGAGCAAGCTCAAGTCGACTGAAGAGCAGCAGGCGTTTGAAGATCTGGGCAGTGTGGTTTTTGACCAGGCCTTGCTGGCTGAAGGGGGCAAGCTGGAAGACCCGGCAGCTTTCGTGCGTCGCTTGAATGGCTTGCTGGCCGAGGTTAAATAAGGATTAAGTAACGAGTACTGAGTAGGAAGTCGCCAGGCTGGCGGTAGTTACTCAGTCCTCGCGACTCACTCCTCGCTACTTTCATTTTGTTGGAGAGATTATCATGAGCGTACTTGTTGGACGTGAAGCACCGGATTTTACTGCCCATGCGGTGCTGGGTGATGGCGCCATTGTTGATGATTTCAGCTTTTCTGATGCGACAAAAAGAAAATATGCTGTTCTCTTTTTCTATCCGCATGACTTCACATTTGTCTGCCCATCAGAGTTGATCGCATTTGATCATCGCCTGAAGGAGTTCAGGAAAAGGGGCGTTGAAGTGATCGGGGTGTCTGTTGATTCACACCATACCCACAATGCGTGGCGCAACACGGCAATCAATGACGGCGGTATTGGCCCGGTAGGCTATCCGCTGGTTGCGGATATGACGCATGTTGTCTGCAGGGCCTATGGTGTTGAGACAGTGGATGGTGATGCCGCCTACCGCGCCTCTTTTCTCATCGATACCGACGGCATCGTGCGTCATCAGGTCATCAATGACAAGCCTCTTGGCAGGGATATCGACGAAATGCTGCGCATGGTCGATGCGCTGCAGTTTCATGAGGAGCATGGTGAAGTCTGTCCGGCAGGCTGGAAGGAGGGCGACAAGGGCATAAAAGAGACATCGGGCAGCATTGCCTCCTATCTCTCAAAGAATGCACTGAAACTTTAAAAGATAGTACTGAGTAACGAGTACTGAGGAGTGAG
>JAUVEG010000238.1 GCA_030594925.1 Gammaproteobacteria bacterium | reverse complement strand
AACCAGGATGAGGGTGATGACAGCATCCGCTGGTTTGAGATCACCCGTCTCGGATACAGACTCTCTCAGACCCCATTGCAGATTGCCGATGCTTTTCAGGAGCAGATGCACGACCATGCTCCGGCCTGGATTTTCACCTCTGCAACCCTGGCTGTTGGTAACGATTTCAGTCATTTCATGCGTCAGCTCGGGCTGGATGACGATAGCCGTACGGAAAAGTGGGACAGCCCCTTCGATTTTCAGCAGCAGGCGATGTGGTATGTTCCCAAGGGGTTGGTCGAACCGCGTGAAAAGGAGTTTGTCAAACGTGTCGTGGAGGTGGCGTTGCCGGTTATCCAGGCCAGCGGCGGACGTACTTTTCTGCTCTTTACCAGTTATCGTGCGCTTAATGAGGCGGCTGATTTGCTCAAAGAGCAGCTGGATTATCCGCTGCTGATCCAGGGGAGCAAGCCGAAGAATGAGCTGCTGGAAGAGTTTCGCGAAGCGGGCGATGCGGTCCTGCTGGGTACAGGCAGCTTCTGGGAAGGGGTCGATGTGCAGGGCGCGGCGTTGTCAGTGGTGATCATCGACAAGCTTCCCTTTGCCGCGCCCGGGGATCCGTTGCTGCAGGCGCGACTGGACGCACTCAAAAAACAGGGGCGCAATCCTTTTATGGAGTATCAGGTGCCCCAGGCCGTGATTGCCCTGAAGCAGGGAGCCGGAAGGCTGATTCGCGGCGAGAGCGACACCGGCGTGCTGATGGTTTGCGACATGCGGCTGCTGACCAAACCCTACGGGAAGGTTTTTATTGACGCCATGCCTCCCTTCTATCGCAGCAGGGAGCTATCCGACGTGACTGAATTTATCGAGCACACTCATGAATCTGCTGGCGATTGAAACTTCTGAAACTGCCTGCTCCGCAGCAATCTGGAGTGATGGGGATATTATTGAGACCTATCGTGAACAACCGCGTGGTCATAGCGAACTGCTGCTGCCGATGATCGACACCCTGATATCCGAGAGCGGCATCAGAAAACCCCGGCTTGATGCCATCGCCTTTGGGCGCGGGCCAGGATCTTTTACCGGCGTGCGTATTGCCGCTGCCGTTACCCAGGGGATCAGCTTCGGGCTTGATATACCGGTTATTCCGGTCTCATCACTGCAGGCGCTGGCGCAGGGGGTCTACCGGACAACCGCTCATCAGCAGGTTGCCGTAGCTTTTGATGCACGTATGCACGAGGTTTACTGGGCGCTCTGTTCGGCCGATACAGATGGGGTGATGCAGTTGCAGGGCGTGGAGATGGTGTGTGCTCCCGACAGGGTAAGCCAACCGCAACAGGGGCGCTGGATTGGTGCAGGAAGTGGCTGGGGCGCCTATGCAGAGCCGCTCTCGGAACGCCTGTCACCATGGCTTGAGCAGCAAATTCCGCACCTCTTCTGCCATGCGCAGGATGTCGCCATCATCGCCGCCCAGGCACTATCACAGGGCGATGCGGCTGTCACAGCAGCTGAAGCGCTGCCCCTCTATCTGAGAAACAACGTGGCAAAGAAAAAGGCCTTCCAATAAATCCTGCGCTTCGAATCAGGTGAAAAACAATTATTTTCCACAGATGAACACAGATGCACACAGATACTTATAAAGACTCAAATTCTGTAATTTTTTCCGATACTATGCAAGGTTGGATGCGGGATTGTCACTGCTAGAGGGTGTATCTTGCGGAAAATGC
This sequence comes from Gammaproteobacteria bacterium, assembly GCA_030594925.1. Taxonomy (GTDB): domain Bacteria; phylum Pseudomonadota; class Gammaproteobacteria; order Chromatiales; family Chromatiaceae; genus Sva-25. The sequence continues at coordinate 1,638 of JAUVEG010000238.1, read as the reverse complement.
CGTGAATACATCCCTGTAGGCTCGCTTCGGCATCCCTGCCTCCGACGTTTCCTCCAGAGACACCCTATAGCAGTGACTCATTACGCTGGTTAGAGAAGATGCTGAATAGTTACTTTTTTACTGGGATGTCTCTTTCATCCTAATCTGTGTTTATCTGTGTTCATCTGTGGAAAAAGCAGTCCTTTTGATCGAGAGGGGTCTCTGGTCTCTCTATAATTTATGGTTTGTCAGGGGGTATCCGCGCTCCTGGTAGTAGCGATAGTGATCACGGCTCACCTGCTTGTGCGCAGGATCCTTTTCTACAATTTCGATGAGGCGTTCGAAACGGCTGAAAAAGGGAGGGATCTCTGTTGCCAGGTTGATCAGGACATCACACTCTTGTGCGGCATCATCGTCCCAACCGATAATCACCGGGGTTGTCTTCAGGTCGGCCTGTGGCAGCAGCTCATGCGGAATGAAACTCTGATCACGAAATGTCCACAGTAGCTGACTCATGTGCCTGGCCTCCTGCCCGGAGTCAGTCTGGATCATGATGCGGTGCTTTTGATGCCAGGCTTTTTCCGTGATTCTGCAGCTGAGAAAAAAGCGGTCATGGCGCGCATTTTCATTCAGGATATAGAAATCAATCCGCGTCATGGAGAGACTCTTGCCTTGTTCAGCAGATAGTTGACCAGCAGCGGCACGGGACGGCCCGTGGCGCCTTTGTTATGCCCCGATTGCCATGCGGTTCCTGCAATGTCGAGATGCGCCCAGGTGTAATCTTCGGTGAAACGGGAGAGGAAACATCCGGCAGTGATGGAGCCTGCAGCCGGGCCTCCGATATTGGCGATATCGGCAAAATTGCTCTTCAGCTGTTTCTGGTATTCATCGCCAAGTGGCAATTGCCAGGCCCGGTCATTTGCCTGAAGACCTGCTTCCAGCAACTCATCGGCGAGTTTCTGCTTATTTGTCATCAGGCCGGAGGTGTGATGCCCCAGGGCGACAATGCAGGCTCCTGTCAGTGTCGCAATATCGATTACCACGGCCGGATTATAACGCTCCGCATAGGTGAGGGCGTCGCACAGGATCAGGCGTCCCTCTGCATCGGTGTTCAACACTTCGATGGTCAGTCCGGCCATCGAGGTGACAATATCCCCCGGCTTGTTGGCATCGCCGTCAGGCATGTTTTCGGATGAGGGAATAATACCGACGACATTCAACGGCAGTTTCAGATCTGCACAGGCCTGCAATGCGCCGAATACACTCGCACTGCCGCACATGTCATATTTCATCTCGTCCATTTTGCCAGGGGGCTTCAGTGAGATTCCACCGGCATCGAATGTGAGCCCCTTGCCGACCAGAACCACGGGCTGCTGATCTTTTTTTCCACCCTTGTGTTCCATGATGATCAGTTTTGCAGGTTGACGGCTGCCGCGTGAGACAGAGAGTAGTGAATCCATTTTGAGTTTTTTCATCTCCTTCTCATCGAGGATTTTGCTGCTGAATTTGGTATATTTTCCCGCCAGTTTTTGCGCCTTGCCGGCGAGATAGGTCGGGGTGCAGATGTTGCCGGGAAGATTGGAGAGGTCGCGGGCCAGTTTCATACCATCGGCAATCGCCTTGCCATGCGCCACTGCTTTTTTTGCAAGCTGGTTATCT